>SXHS01000240.1 GCA_005773145.1 Planctomycetaceae bacterium
AAAGTCGGTCGCTCGCCCGGTTTGTGCTGTCTGTGTGGATTGGGTCGCCCCAATGGGCAGCATAAGTGAGCCTGCGAAAGAGTGCATGGGGCCTATGCCACCCTCTCCACAGGCTGGAAGCCTATGCCACCCTCTCCACAGGCTGGAAGCCTATGCCACTCTTTCCACAGGTTGGAAGCCTATGTTATGGGGGGCTCCACGTTCTACTGGCGGCCGAAATTACCCGCGATTGAACAACTTGCGCAGCATCTGAGCGGCTGCGTCGCGAGTGTTTTCTGCGGAAACGTCCAGGGCCTTCTTGGGTAGCTTGCCCGGACCCTTGGGTTTGTCTTCTTTGGTGTCGCCCTTGCCCGTAGCAGTCGGTCGCGCTTCGGTCACGCGATGCGTCCCCTCCTGACTGTCGGTGACGGTCGATTCATGTTCACCCGTCTTCGCAGTTGGCACCACTCCCGTGTCGTCGAACTTGTACTGCCGAGTCTCGGGCTCCGTCATGCGTTGCGATCGCTCGACGTCATCGGCCTCCGACAGCCACATGCTGATTCGGGTACCGCTATCCAGGGGGCCGGTGGCCTTGGGTGGCGCTGGCGCCGGAGCCTTGGGCTGTAACACGCTCGAGTCGTCTTCCATCAAGATCAACTCAAACTGCAGCGGTCCGACGCGCAGTTGATCGCCGACGACCAACTCTTGCTCCGCCGTGATGCGGTTGTCGTTGACGTAGGTACCGTTACGGCTCTCCAGATCGCGCACGAGCACACCGCTCTCAGTGAGCGTAATCAGGCAATGCTTACGACTCACCATGTCGTTGTTGCAGCGCAACGAACATTCTTCGGATCGGCCAATCAAGAAGGTCTCTCGCCGAAACGAGATCATCTTGCCGGCCATCGGACCTTTCATGACTTTCAAACGCAGTTGCATCTTGCCGATACCCCTTCGATTCACGCATTCGTATGAAAAACAACGGAACAATGGCGGTCGAAATCCGACCCAGACGGAATGCGTGAAGGACCGCGACGACGCAGCGAATGTGCTTTCAGGGCTGTACTGCTACTCTCAACGATAGCAGATTGGCAGGACCACGTCAAAAGCAACTCCCTGGACATTTGCCCTACGCTGGGTGCTAGGGCTCAACGCCGCGCGGTCCAAACGGGATTGCCGAATCGACTCTGCTGATGCGTTCGGGCCGACGTTATCTCCGCTTCGCTGAGCCGATCGACAACGAACGATCCCCCCCAACGGGCGGTGAGCCGCTCGGTCCATCCATCGCGGAGTTCGCACGGGGAACGGGACTGGCGGGCCAAATCGGCGATGCCCAATACCTCCGGGGCATGGACCGAATGGGTCCATTGGACGCTTCCGTGCTGAAGAATCGCCCCGCGTGAACGGCGTTGGGCGCTGCCCGCGATCTTATGCGTGCCGGTGGGATTGGCGAGCAGCACATCCCCGGGTTCGTGCCGCTGAAAGCAGAGGAAGGCTGCCTCGGCCGTGTTGGGTCGTGTCGGCCTGGGATCGGACTTTGGCAACGCGTCGTGAGGCGAGGCCGGTGGACAGATCGCCGCGGGAATACACCAGTCGCCCAGTGCGTCCACCAGGGCATGATGCACGTCGTGGACCAGTTGTTGCCACGGCCCATGATCGGCGCGCGGGGCCGGCCAGGCCAGGCTGTAGGTCAACTGGCGGTCGTGCACGATGGCCCCCCCACCCGATGCCCGGCGCACGACCGGACAGGAGAGACTCGCGGCATGTTGACTCCGATCACCAAACCGCTGGAAGTAGCCTAATGACAGCCAAGCTTGGTCCCAATCGTAGAACCGGAGCGACGGGATCCGCGTTTTGGCGGCCGACTCCAACAGGGCCTCGTCGACCGCCATGTTCCACGACCCTTCGGATGCGCCGTCGAGCAGCAGGCGGATCCGAGTCATGGCGATCGCCAACGCAGAATGGGGCTCCGAGCAGCCTGGACTTCGTCGGGGCGGCTAATGGGCGTCGAATGCGGTGCACGACGCAAATCGTCCGCCGGCTCCTGGATGATGCGCTCCAGCGTATCGGCCAGGGCATCCAAGGTCTCTTTGCTTTCAGTTTCCGTCGGTTCCACCATGATGGCCTCGGGTACGGTGAGCGGAAAATAAATAGTGGGCGCATGAAAACCGAAATCGAGCAATCGTTTGGCAATATCGGTGGCCGTGATATTGTGCTCCTTCTTGCAGGCGGCGGCAGTGGCTACGAACTCGTGCATGCACGAGCTGCCATGCGGCACGGGGAGGAATCGCGCGATGCGCTGTCGCAAGTAGTTGGCGTTGAGTACGGCGTTTTCGGCCACGCGACGCAGCCCCTCGGGGCCATGCGTCCGAATGTACAGATACGCTCGCACCAGGACGCCGACGTTTCCAAAGAACGAGCGCACACGACCAATGGAATGCGGTCGGTCTTCGGTCAGTCGGTAGCCACTGGGTGTCGCCTCAATCACGGGAACGGGCAGGAACGCACGTAGCGATTCGGTGACACAGATCGGCCCCGCTCCCGGCCCACCTCCACCATGCGGCCCGCTAAACGTCTTATGGGGATTGAAGTGCATCATATCGGCCCCAAAATCTCCCGGCCGCGCGATGCCCAGGATGGCGTTCATATTTGCACCGTCCAAGTACACCAGGCCTCCCTTGGCATGAACCATTCGCGTGATAGCGCCAATTTGATGGTCGAACAATCCCAGCGTATTTGGATTGGTGATCATCAGGACTGCGACGGTCGAGTCCAATTTGGACTCCAAGTCTTGCAGGTCGACCAGCCCTTGCTCGGTGCTGCGCAAGGAGATGGTCTCAAATCCGGCCATGCGGGCGCTGGCTGGATTCGTGCCGTGCGCCGTGTCGGGGGCCAAGACCTTCGTCCGTGCCTCACTCCGCTGACGAAAGTAGGCTGCGGCAACCATCAACGCGGCTAATTCGCCCTGCGCGCCGGCCGCCGGTTGCAGCGACACGGCTGGCAGCCCCGAGATTTCCGCCAGCATCTCCTGCAATTCGTACAGCAATCCCAAGATCCCCTGCAGCGTTTCGGCCGGTTGGCACGGGTGGAGATGCAGCAGCCCAGGCAATGATGCCAGTTGCTCATTGCGCTTGGGATTGTACTTCATCGTGCACGATCCCAAGGGATAACAATGCGTGTCCACCGAGATGTTGCGGGTGGATTGATTGGTAAATTGGCGGACGACGTCGGGTTCTGCCAACTCCGGCAGAGGGAGGAGTTCCTTCGCCAAACACTCCTTGGGTACGAGCTCGTCAATTGGAATTGCGGGTACATCACACGGTGGCAACAGCGATGGCGTCCGACGTCCTGGCCGTGACAATTCAAACAAAAGCTGTGTGGCGAGTCGATTTTGCATGGTTCACTTCGAATTCGTATGCGTTTCGTCGGCCAGATATTGAACCAGTCGTTCGATATCTGGCTGCGTTCGTTTTTCGGTCACGGTCACCAAGAAGTGATCGGCCCATTCTGGATACCAAGTCTCAAGGGAAACGCCGGCGAGCAAGCCGGACTGGGGCGCTCGGTTCAGCAGTTCGCGAACGGCGCCGTGTTGATCTCGCACCACGAATTCCTTGAAGAACGGGACGTTCCAGGCTGGGGTGAAGCGGGGCAGGGCGGCAATCCGCTGCGCGGCGTAATGGGACTTTTGCAGACAAAGATCGGCCACCTCGCGCAGCCCCTGTGGTCCGAGCGTCGCCAGGTAGACCGTGGCTCGCAGTGCCAACAATCCTTGGTTGGTGCAAATGTTACTCGTCG
>SXHS01000241.1 GCA_005773145.1 Planctomycetaceae bacterium
CTGTCCAATGAGTCCGCGCGTTTTAATCTGGGCCATTTGGCTGCACAAGAAACGGCCGGCCGCGAGATGCTATTGAAATTGCCCGGCATGACCGAAGACGTAGCGGATGCGATCCTGGATTGGGTCGACGCGGACGACATGCCACGGATCGGTGGAGCGGAATCCGACGTTTATCAACAACGGCAACCGCCCTATGCTGCAAAGAACGGACCACTGGATGCCATCGACGAACTGTTGCTGGTCCAGGGAGTCGGGCACAGCCAATTGTTTGGCATCGATACCAATCAGAACGGCTTGGTGGATGCAGCGGAAGTCCAGCGAGGCGGACCAAGCTCACCTCAGGAAGACCCCTTACTGGCTGGCTGGTCTGCCTACCTGACGCTGTTCAGCGCCGAACGCAACGTGAACGCGTCGGGTTCGAAACGCATTCATGTGAATGCCAATGACCTCCAGCAGTTGCATGCCGATCTTGTGGCCGCATTTGATCAGAAAACCGCCGACTTCATTGTTGCCTTTCGGCAATCGGGCAAGCAGGATGGCCAAGCGGCCAATGGCAACGGCACGGCCCCGGCGCCGACCGCGAACCCAACTCAGCCAGGAACGCCCGGCACACCGCCACCAGGAGCCGGTCCGCCCACGGGTGTCAATCGAGCGGCGAGTGACAGTGGCAACCCGAGCCGTAGCGATGGTGGTGCGCAGGGGCGCACAACCGCTGCAGACGGCGGGCGGGGTTCGGCCGGTCAAGGAAAACTCGATCTCAGCCAGCCGGCGAAACAAACGTTGGCCAGTCTTCTGGATCTGATTGGCGCGACGGCACAGGCCCAGTACGACGGTGGCAACGGCCCTGTACCGATGGAATCACCGTTCGCCAACGAACCAGAGGCCATGGCTGAGTACCTGCCGAAACTCATGGATCTCTGCACCGTACAAGAAGCCGATGTCATTCCCGGACGCGTGAATATCAACGTGGCCTCGCGGGCCGTTCTCGAAACACTGCCGGGCATGGAGCCTGCGATGATCGACCGAATTTTGGAGGAACGTGCGACCGACAGGCAGGATCCTGCTGACCCCCAAGGGCTCTCCGCCACATGGCTCTTGACTACGGGGATCGTGACCTTGGAGCAAATGAAGGCCCTGGACCCTTGGGTGACAACCGGCGGGGATGTGTATCGAGCGCAGATTGTGGGGTTCTTGGAGGGCGAGCCGGGGTACTCCCGCGCCGAAATAGTCGTCGATGCTACGTCCCAGCCGGCACGTATGATATCCTGGAAGGAGTTGACCCACCTGGGACGCGGGTTCTCACGAGACGTGTTAAACGCCACGGCGGACAGCCCATGAGCTGTAACCACCCAGTGGTAATCCATCGCGGACATAAACAATGACCAGGCGACTGCTCGCCGTTGAATGGGATCGCCGTGAGGTGCGGGTCGCCGTGGCCGATGCCGTCGGCCGCCGCTGCACGATCGTGGACTCCTTCGTGTTGGCACATGCTGCGGACACGGAGATGGGACCGGCGCAAGTGTCGGAATCGGGATCCCGATTGGCTCAGATGCTGTCGGATCGTGACATACGCTGTCGCGATGTCATGGTCGTCATGGGGCGCACGGGGACTGAGTTGCGGGTCTTGACGGTCCCGCCGGCGCCGGAACACGAACTCCCCGCGTTGGTCCGATTTCAAGCCCTGCGTCAATTCTCCAGCCTAGACGACAACGGACCGCTCGACTATTTTCCGCTCGCTGTTCCGCCAGCCGAGGGAGCCGACGCGACGCGACGCGTGCTGGCTGCATCGATATCCCCGGTGGTGGTGCAGCAAGTGCAGGCGTGGTGTCGAGCGGCGGGGCTTAAGCCGCAACGCATGTTGCTGCGTCCGTGCACCTTGGCATCCTGGTGGCGTTCGTCGACAGGCGGCCCTCAGAAATCTCGGTCCGTGCGGTTGCTAGTCCGCTTGCTCGCGGACGAAGCAGACTTGGTGGTCTTGCAAGGTGGCGAGATCCTTGTCATGCGCAGTGTGCGTATGCCGGAAGCAAGTCCGGAAACGACGGATCATCGGTCTCTGGCGTCACGATGGGTGGACGTACTGCTGCCGGAAATTCGTCGCACGTTGGGAGCCATCGATCATCACGACACAGCAGATGGAGCCGCAGCCGGCGGAGTGACCCTCTGTGGGGAACCCGAGGTTGTCATGGCCTTGCAAGATCGCCTCGAATCGGCACTCGGGTGGCCCGTTGACTTCTTGGGAGTTGATCCCTCACCGGCGGCCCCGTCCCCGATCCGTGGGCCAGCGTTTGTGTCTGGGATTAGTGCGGCAGCGCCGAACGTGGTTCGATTCGCACCGCTGTACGGCGCACTGCAAGACGAAGCGGCCGAACGGCCCCCCGAGATCGATTTCCTAAATCCGCGCCGCGCACCGCCGCCGGTGAGCCACCGTCGGCGCTGGATCGCAGCTGTTACCGCCACTTTGATGATCCTGACCTTCGGAACGGGCTACGCGACGCGGGAACGAGCAAGACTGGATCGCCAAATTGAGGATCTGGCCGCGCGTTCCAAGTCGTTGGACCGTGCCGTCGCTCAGTCGAACGGGTTGATCTCGCAAACTAAGCAGTTGAATGGCTGGGCGGCACGGGACATCAATTGGCTCGAAGAACTGTGGTACCTGTCCAAATCCCTTCCCGAACCTGGTCAAGTGCGTGTCACGGGACTGGAAATGCGGGCACTGGATCAAGGTGGCGGTAGCGCCCTCCTAACCGCCATGGCCACTCAATCGGAACAAATCGCTGCCACGGAAAACCGTCTGCGGGATATTCATCATGTTGTCCGAGGTGAGGGGGGAACGTTCAATAAAAAATCACCGGACGAAAAATACCCGTGGACGTTTCGCATCAATTTGGACGTCAAGGGAAAAGCGCCGTGAGCACTCGCGAAAAAAGACTCGCTGCCGCGGTTGCCGTGTTGATTTTAGCTTGCGTCCTGTTGTATGGGGCCGATCAGGTTGGCACCACGTTTAGGCAGCGACACCAAGCGATCATCAGCTTGAAACGGCAAGTTCGCGACAAGCAACTGCAAGTCGAGCGTGGACGGGAAGCATCTCGGCTGATGGACCAGTACACACAACGCTCGCTCCCCGCCGACCGAGAGATGGCGCACGGCTTGTACCAGACTTGGCTGATGCAAATCGTCAAAGACACGGGCTTGAGCGATCCGAGTGTGCGGCCACTGCCCATTCAGGTCAGCAAAGACCTTTATCAACAGCTGGCCTACAAGATTGTCGCCAAGGGCAAACTGGAACAGATCCTGCAATTTTTTAGCCGCTTCTATTCAACAGACCATCTGCATCGCATTCACCATGTCAAGCTGACACCCGACACGGACCCAGCAATCGTAGGTCTGGACCTGACGATCGACGCGCTCGCCATGCATCAAGCACCGCTCGCTAAGGAGTTGCGCACGGCCGAATCGTCGCGTTGGCAACCGGCCCAAGCAGCGGAATGGATTCAACAGGTGGTGGCCCGCAACCCATTTTCTCCAGCGACCCCCGCAGCGCCAGCACCCCCGGCGGATCAGCCGATCACCAACCACGAGGACGCCAAACTCGCGAGCATCACCGGAGTCATCATTGGCGAGCGGCCGGAGATCTGGTTGGCCCTAACAAAAGACAATCGGACCCTTCAGCTGGCGGAGGGGGCGGCGTTTCAGGTAGGAAGCCTGACCGGCGTTGTCGACCGCATCGGAGCACGCCTGATTCACTTGACGCTGGGGGGCCAGCCCCTCGTGGCCCGTGTGGGCCGGCCACTGAACGAAGCCCAGAAGCGCGAGGAACCGAAACCGGCTGGCAGATAGCTGACGAAAACCTCACATTTCCGCCGAACTTGCTTGATTGCGTTTCCCTGCTCGAGCGGCGATAATGAGAGGCATTCCCGCGCAACGGTCGAACACGGAGACAGCCATGGCATACCGACCACCATGCCACACCCGGCGAAGTTGTTCATCACGGTTACGGTGCCTGCGAACCGCACCATTGCTGGCGGTGCTACTCGTGATTGGTCCACGAACGCTCTGGGCCCAGCCGGCGCCCGCACAGCCGCCTCC
>SXHS01000242.1 GCA_005773145.1 Planctomycetaceae bacterium
CGTCCCAGCTATATGGATGCGGCCGCACCACAGGTCGCTGAATCCCTCTACGAGCACTTCGTGGCCGTCGTGCGACACGTGGGCATTCCCGTAGCGACCGGCCAGTTTCGTCAGCACATGCAGGTCGAACTGGTCAATGATGGCCCCGTGACCATCCTGCTAGATACGGCTGCCGACATGGTAAAGGACTGATTCGTAGACCACGGAATCGCAGTGTCCCGGAACTCGAGCGCCGCTCTATCGGCGCCATTCTTCCTCAACACGCTCCCATACCGACCGCCCCAATTCTCGCGCTGTCTGCGGAATGTTACTCGAATCCAACTCGGGACGATTCATCATGGCTGGCTCCAACCATACCAAGGCGCCGAGCACGGCGAGTTGACCATAGGCCAGAACGTTGGCCCACATATCAGACCCCCAAAGTTTCAGTGCGCTGCCAAACGACTTTTTGACGCGAACTCGTCCAAAGCGTGGTTCCAGACTGTAGATCTCATCGAGCAATAGATGTGACAGAAACCCCACGACTACGGCGCCTGATTTGAAGAGCGCGATGTGGCCATGTAGATTGCGACAGAGCAAGAACGTAACGAGTCCGGCGATCGCGGCAGCAGGAAGACTGTGAAACATGCCACGGTGCACGGTGGCCATATTGAGGATTGCCGCCAAGCCAAAACGGATGGACAAGTAGCAACCCGCACAGAGTAGGACGACCCACTCATTCGTCAATCCGAGCTCTTTAAAGCGATCCAGCAACAACAGCGGCACAATAGCCGCAGTGAAATTGACGCTCTCGCGGAGTGGCACTCCGGCATCACTGTCGAGATCGGGCAACATGCCCGCGATTCCACACAAACCGCCGGCCAAGATGCAACTGGGAAGCGGTAATCCATAGGCAAGGTGTCCCGTGGCACCATAGGCCACGCCCAGGAGTGAGCTGGTTGCAATGTGGGTCTGAAAGCCGGCCATGAGTTGCTTCCAATGGTTGGACCGATCGAAATACCGGGGCAGAATGCTCTTCTGCGATGTCACCGGACGTGGGTATACTCTCTAACCAGCTTGGAAGGCAAACCCAATCTGATAACTAAAGGTGCCGCAAGGATCATTACAACTCATGGACAACTACGATTTACTCATGTTGATCGTGCTCGTGGGGGCCACGATCATGGGAGCTTTTAAGGGCCTGGTCTGGCAGCTAGCCTCGCTAGCATCGATCGGGGTCAGCTACCTGGTAGCGGTCAATTTCCGTGGCGTCGTCGCCGAACTCATCCCGGCGGAGCATCCCTGGAACGCCTTTGCCGCCATGTTGGTCCTTTATTTGGGGACGTCGCTGTTGGTTTGGATCGGCTTCCGGATGATCTATAAGACGATCGACGAACTCAAGCTCCGCAGCTTCGACCGGCAATTGGGGGCCATTTTTGGGGCGGCCAAGGGGGTCGTTTTGTGCGTTGTGGTGACGCTGTTCGCGGTGACGCTGCTGAAGGACGAACAGCGGCAGACCATCATGGCATCCCGCTCGGGCCAATACATCTCGCAGCTGTTGCACGAGGCGCGTGGCATCATGCCGGCCGAGTTGCAGGAGGTGATTGAACCGTACTTAGACCGGCTGGATGAACGCTGGACAGGCCGCGCCGCGGACCCCGATACGGCCCGTTGGTAGTCCGGCGGGGGCCGAGTAAAAACGGCTTAAATCCCGGGGAAAACGGGCCCATAACCGAACATAAGAAACATTATCGGACGTTGCAGTGGCATAGGCTTCCAGCCTGTGATCTCTGTGGCCACTCGACGGCCCGCTACCGGCCGCGCCCGCTCGCTGGCCGCGTGGACGCCGGCTGAGGCCCGCCAAGCTGACCGTTGCCAGCGGAGTTGCCAGCGGACGGGCCGGATGAGTTCTGGCCGGTCGTGGGCTGGTCTGCCGAGCCCGCCCCAGCCGGCGGGCTCTCCAAGAAGACTCCCATCCGGCGGAACTTCTCATACCGCCGCTGGACCAGCGTTGTACGTTCAACCGGCTCCCATTCCCGCAGCGTCTTGAGCAGGAACTGACGCAGGCGGGCTGCGGCCTGGTGCGGCTGCCGATGGGCACCCCCCAAGGGCTCCTCGATGACATGGTCCACGATTTTAAATTCCAGCAAATCGCGTGAGGTAAATCGGAGTGAGTTGGCCGCCTGTTCGGCAAACTCATGACTCTTCCAGAGGATGCCGGCACATCCTTCGGGGCTGATCACGGAATAGTAGGCATGTTCCATCATGGCCACGGTATCGCCGATACCGATGCCCAGCGCCCCGCCGCTCCCTCCTTCCCCGATCACCACACAAACGATGGGCGTGCGCAGTCGGGACATCTCGAAGAGGTTTTCGGCAATCGCTTGGGCCTGACCGCGTTCTTCCGCGCCCAAGCCCGGGTAGGCGCCGGGCGTGTCGATCAAGCAAATGATCGGCAAGCCGAATTTGTCCGCCATGCGCATCTTGGCGAGTGCTTTGCGATAGCCTTCCGGATGGGCGCAACCAAAAAAGCACTCGCTCCGTTCCTTGTAGTTCCTCCCTTTTTTATGTCCAACCAGCAAGACTTTGTACTTGCCCAATTTGGCGAACCCCGTGATCAATGCACGATCGTCGCCAAATCTGCGGTCGCCATGCAATTCGACGAACTCCTCGAAGACCATGGTGATATAGTCCGCCGTTTGCGGTCGGTTCTTGTGTCGTGCGACCTTCACCGTCTCCCAAGGGGTGAGATTGCTATAGATCTTGCGAGTCAAGTCGGCCAGTTCGCGCCGCAGGCGTCGCAACTCATCCTCCCCTTCCGCCGTTAGATCCGCCTCCTTCTCTCGCAGTTCCAGCTGCAACTGAAGTTGGTAAATCGGTTGCTCGAAATCAAGTCCCAATTGGCTTGGATCGGCCATGCGCGACTCCCCCCTGCTCTGTTTATTCTACGGATGCAACGCTATCTGTTCGTTTTCAGATTCGTGTGTATCATGCTCGACGGCATTGGTTTCAACAGCCATGTACCAGTCCTTCACGTGGCCTGAGGGCGCACGCGAAAGACGCGAATTTTCTCCATCTGTTCCAGGAACTCGTGGAAGCTGGCGGGGCGTTCCTGTGGCCGCTTGGCCATCATTTTAGCAATCAATTGAGAGAACGGTGGCGAGACCAACGGGTTGAGACTCACCAGCGGCGGCGCGACAGCCGTCAGGTGCTTATTTAAGAGTTCATTCGCCGACTCCGCCGTGTACGGCAACTTTCCCCCTACCAACTCATAGATCATGCAGGCGAAGCTGTAGATGTCCGTGCGCACATCCACGACCTCACCGCGTATTTGTTCTGGCGACATATAACTGCGCGTCCCCTGCACTTTGATTCGGCCACCGAACCAGCGGCCTAAGCCGCGCCGCACTCGTGTGGCAATCGCGAAGTCGATCAATCGGACATCACCATTCTCGTTCATCAACACGTTGTCCGGTTTTACGTCACAATGAATCCAGCCCTGGTCGTGCAAATAGGCCAACGCCTGTGCGGATTTCAGAACGGCACCCGAGATGAGCAACCGTAGTTTTTCGACGTCCATGCGCAGGGCCTGCTTCAAATTGGGCGCGTTGAAGTACTCCAACACCAGGTAAGGCACAGTCCCCGCGACATTACAGTCGTAGATACGAATCACGTAGGGATGATCCAAGCCTTTGCCAACTAGATACTCATGCTTCAGCAGGGCGAGTTCGTCCTTGTTCTGCCGGTAATCCCGCTGCAACGCCTTGAGAGCGATTCGGCGATTGTCCGTGGAGTTGATCGCCTCCCAAATCTGGCACGTCTGGCCTGCCCGGACCAGCCGCAGGAGTCGATAGGGACCGATATAATCTTGTCCAGCCGTTGCCACCGCAGTCTTACCCTTTCCTCGCCAAGTCGCCCCAAGTGGACTCGCCATGCGGGGCGACCACGCCGTAGCATCCCCCCCCGAGCTGTCGGCCGGAGTCCAACCCTACAGTCTAGACGAACGGATCGCCCGCTCAAAGGTCGATGTGCGTCGGAAAACGGAGGAGGCGCTGATAGAGTTCTCGCAATCGTTGTGTCATCGTTTCGCAGCGAAACCGGTCCATGCATCGTGCTCGCCCATTGGCCCCCCACGCGTCGCGTTCGGCGGCGGAAGTGCCTAGTCTCATCATGGCGTTGGCCAGCTGGACAACCTGTCGGGGCGGTACGAGTAACCCCGTCTGCTCGGCGATCACCACCTCGCGAGCACCATCAATGTCGTAGCTGATCACAGGTCTTCCCGCCAGCATTGCCTGTGGCAACACCCGCGCCAAGCCTTCACGCAGACTCGTGTGAACCACGACATCCGAGGCGGCCAGATAGGCCGGGATCTGCTCTGGGGGGACTAGCCCGACGAGTTGCACGCAACGCTGCAATCCCGCAGCGTGGATCTGGTGTTCGATCTGGTGCCGCAGGGATCCATCGCCGACAAGCAGGAATCGCGCCGACGGGAGCTGCGCGTGCACGCATTGCGCCGCGGCTACAAAATCATCATGCCCTTTCAGAGGAGCCAAACGGGCCACTTTGCTAAAGACCACGTCCTCAGCGCGATAGGCCAACTGGTCGCGCATGGCCGCGCGTTGATTTTCGGCATTCAGGAACGGCTCCACTTCCATGCCGCTGTAAACGGTGCAAAACTTCTCGCGCGGGGCCACCTGTCCGGCCACCATCCGCTCCGTCATCGCATCCGCCACGCTGACCAATGCGTGACATCGACGCGCGGCCTGACGTTCGCACCATCGATAGCCGGCGCGTACGATCGGGTTCTGGTATTCGTGAAATGGCGCTCCGTGCACGGTATGCACGATGGCCGGCACCCCCAGGGCATGCGCGGCGAATCGCCCCAACACGCCCCCCTTGGCGCTGTGGGTGTGAACCACCTCGGGAGCAAAGCCACGTAGCGAACGCTTCAATTGCTGGTACGCACGCGCATCGTGCCATGGAGAAATGGCCCGCCGCAAATCGGACAGCACTTGGAATGGGACGCCGGCCTCTTCAACCGCCGACATCAAACTCCCCTCGGGCCCTGGCGATGGGCCGGTGATCAGCAAGACGTCATCGCCGTAGTGCCGCATCAAGTCACGGCAACACAGCAGGGTATTCTCCTGCGCTCCGCCAATAATCATGCGTGTGATGACATGCGCGATTCGCATCGCTGATTTCGCAGGCGCGAAGCCTACGCCACTTTTTCGATCCGACCCGTATTCTTAGTTGTGACCAAGCACGAGGCACGAAGCACGAGCACAGCCATCACACACCCCCGGCATATTCGACCCGCAACAAGTAGAGTCCTTGCGGAGGAGCCGTACGCCCCGCCTGTTTGCGATCGGCTACCTGAAGCAGGCTCCGGGGCCACTC
>SXHS01000033.1 GCA_005773145.1 Planctomycetaceae bacterium
AGGCACAGGGCCGTGAGCAACAGCAGCAGGCCGCACGACAGACATTGGCCGAGAAAGAATCGACACTGGCCGCGGTACACTCGCAATTGGAGCAAGGGACGCAGAAACTTCAGCTGCACGAAGCGCAGCAGCAGCAGGGCATACAGCACGAGCAGCTGCAAGCGGCCCAGCAGCAATGGCAGCTTGAACGCCAACAACTCGAGGCCGAGTGGAACGCCAAGATCGCACACCAAGAACAGTTGCGACAGGGAGACGCCGAGTCCCGTGAGCTCATGCAGAACGCCTTGCAGCAGGCAATGGTTGAGCGAGACGAGGCCGTATTTCGCCTGAATTCCCATTTGGAACAGGCGGTGAAGCCGCATCCGACAACGTCCGCGCAAGGCGACTTGCTCGCGATGCAACAAACGAGTCTAGATCAACAACCGGCAATTCAGTCGCTTGGGGACGTGGATGCCACTGAGCCCGCATCGGAAGTTGAGTCCGATAAGTTGGACGAAGAATCGGAAGATCAAAGCACGGAAGAATTGGCCTTCAGCGCACCACACGGTGGCGCCCCGGTGGATACATCTCAAATACTAGCACGGTTCGGATTCTCGCTAGATGAAGATGGCGAGAGCCCCGACAGTGTGACCGAGTCGGAGTCCGACGACCTCGCGCCAGCACCGTCCCAGTGGGAACGCCGGGGGAGTATGGAAGAGGGGCAGGGGCATGACACGACTGAGGCCGAGGATCACGAGTCGTCGGTTGAAGCTTATATGAGCCGGCTCTTGAACCGCTCGGGAGGGGGGAGTTCTCAGCCCGCGCCGACTGCCGCGCCCAAGCCGGTGGATCGCGCCCGCCCGACAAGCGAGGCCACGGAGGCGGCAAAGATCGCCGACGAGGCCAAACAACTGGAGCCTCTTGATGCTGCGAACTTCCGCCCGCGGACACTCCCCCCTGAGCTGACATCGGACATTTCCGCTATGCGTGAGCTGGCGAACATGAATGCCCGGTCGGCCATTTCGCAAAACATGCGGGCCCGTTGGTGGCAAGCGGCCTTTGGCAAGGCGACGGTGGCAACCGTTGCGATCTTGTCGGGATCCATGCTGTGGCTGTGGGCCAAGAGTACATTCTCTTTGGGGGCGATCGCCGGGGTAGCGGCGTTTATTGTGGGCATCTTCTGGTCGCTGCAGACGGCCATTCTGATCCGCCAAATCGTCATTGCCTCCGTACGCACACGCGCACAAGATTTAGCGAACCGGCAGACCGTTAACACCACCCACGCACACATCGCCAAAGTCCCGCAAATGGTAGGGGATGCCGACGTAATCCAGGACGCGACATAGGCCGCGAAGCGCAACTCCCATACCGTCGGGACCGCTGAAGCCGCCAAACTGGCCCCCACCCTTCAAGTGTGGTTCCAGGTCCAGAAAAACACCCGGGATACCCCGCTTGTGCAGCTTCTTGTGGAGGCGGGGCAGGTCACGATGAAAGTCCCGCAGAATCGCCTCGTGAGCGCTATCGCCCATATCGGCGGGGACAAAATGCTTGAGAGCATCCTCGTCGACGTGCCCGCCGCGCTGCGGCCGATCGGGGTGCCGGTAGTCCTTGATGTGCATCCAGCCAATACCGGGTTTCATCGCCTGATAGTGATCAAAAACCTCGGCCGCCGAGTATCCCTGCGTGACGATGTTGGCCGCGTCGAACACCAGCACCAATGCCGGGTGATTCACGCGCCGATAGATCTCGGCCAACACATGTCCATTGTGCCCCACGAGATTGGCTTCCACCTCCAACCCGTAGGTCAAATCATGGCGATGGCAGACTTCGACAACCTTGCCAATTTGATCGACCGCTTGAGATAAATGTTCAGAGGGATCGCTACCACGGGGCGGATAAAATGAAAAACCGCGAATCAACTTCGTTTCAAATGCATGGGCCACTTCGCACGCCCGTTGGACATCTTGCGTCAGGTACTTTGCAAACGGCACGAACCGGTTGGCGGAACCATCCGACTTATCCAAGAGCTTCACTTTGCCGATTGCGGAACCGAGCGACGCAACATTCATCCCATATTCTTCTTGCAATCGACGCACCTTGCCGATTTCGGTACGGGTCAACTGCGTGACATTCTTGATGCCATTCCCCGCATCGATGAACCGAATACTGTAATATTGCAATCCAATCGCCGCGAGCGCCGCGAATTGCTCGATGGGCGTTTTATGGTTGGCCGCCTCATCGGCAAACGCGCTGAGAATCACTCCGGTGTTTTCGGCCATGGGGGGCTGCTTCCTTCTGATATCGGGTAGCGGGTACCTCGGAATCGATCACAGGGGCCGGCGCATTATAGTCAGACCGAGCCGTAGTTGGCTATCGAGGGCCTCAATCAGCGTGGCGGCAACGATAACGCGCGGTGACGCTCGTGCTAATACCGCCGCGCGGTGTGAATTGGGCCTCCAGCTTCATGCGCCGCGGCTTCACCCGAGCCACTAAATCGTCCAAAATCCGATTCGTGGCGTGCTCGTAGAAAATGCCTTCGTTGCGAAACTGCTGCAAGTACATTTTCAGACTCTTCAACTCCACACATAGTTGATCGGGGACATAGGTCAATACCAATGTGCCGAAATCGGGCTGTCCCGTTTTCGGACACACCGACGTAAATTCTGGACAAACAATCCGAATCGAATAGTTGCGTTCGGGAAATTGGTTCTGAAACGTTTCCAGAGTCGCGCGAAAATCAGCGGCGTGAACGGACGGGGTCGACATGTAGTCTCTACTCCTTTGCATCGCCCCCCCCATTGTGCCATGATGAAAGCGGCACTTCCCTTACCACCGTTCAAGTGTGGCAGGGCCCGCATGGCGGTTTGGGAGTGGGCGGGGTTGTGGGTACGAGTATGAGAGTCGCGGAAATCTATCGATCCGTACAGGGGGAGGGGCTGCTCGCCGGCACCCCCAGCGCATTCCTGCGCGTCAGCGGCTGCAACCTGCGCTGCTGGTTCTGCGATACGCCCTACGCGTCATGGCATCCCGAGGGGGACGATCTGGCCCCGGACGATATCCTGGCTCAGCTGGAACCATTGGGGCTGGAACATGTCGTCATCACCGGGGGCGAGCCGCTCCTGTTTGCAGAATTGGTCCCCCTCTGCCATGCACTTCGCGATCGCCAAAAGCATGTGACGATCGAGACGGCCGGAACGCTCCACCTGCCATTGGCTTGCAATCTGATGTCGATCAGCCCCAAATTGGCCAACTCGGCCCCTCAACAGGCCACACACGCCCAATGGTACCGGCGTCACGAGCAAACTCGACACATGCCCCACGTGATTCGCCAGCTGATCCGCGAACACGTCTACCAGTTCAAATTCGTGGTGGACCAGCCACACGACCTGCCCGAGGTGGCGTCCTATTTGCTGGAATTCCCCGAGATCGACCGGTCTCGCGTGATGCTCATGCCACAGGGCACCACGTTGGGACAGCTCGCCGCAACAGCCGAATGGCTGGAACCCGCCTGCGCAGAACTAGGCTACCGCTTTTGCCCACGTTACCAAATCGAGTGGTTCGGTTTATCCCGTGGAACCTAGCGTCTGCCTGGTGGCAAAACTTTCTACCTTGACAAGATTCAAAAATAGGAAGAAACTGCGCGCTGGTGTCCGTCCTGCAGGGGCCCTCTATGTCAGGAAGGGATTCGCCATGTCTCCCCCATACTCCACGCCACCCTCCTCCACACCAGCCTCCGCTGGTTCCGTACTGCTGGTCGAAGACGACCACACATTACAGGACGCTCTGACCCGCCGCTTAATCCGTCGCGGTTTCGACGTCACCCCCGTGTCGCACCCGCGGCAGGCGCTCGGTGCCGCGGCCCACCACCCGTACGATGTTGCGATCATTGATCAACTCTTACCGGAGACCAATGGAATCGCGTTGATGAAACTACTGCGCGGTTGCCATGGAACACTCAAGGTGATTCTGCTGTCCGGCGGCGGATCGGACAGCCCAGAGGATGCAGCCATTGCCGAAGGCGCCTTTGCACATCTGAAACGACGGTGCCGCATTCATACGCTGGCTGGGACGGTCAGCGATGCGATGAGCCACCTCGGCCCAGATGAACCGCGCGGTCCCACGGCGTGCTAAGATTCGGTCACTCCGACATATCGGCCAGCGCGGCAACGCCGGGGAGTTGTTTACCTTCCAGAAATTCCAGGGAGGCGCCACCACCGGTCGAGACGTGGGACATGCGTTCCGCCAATCCGGCCTGTTCCACGGCGGCTGCCGAATCTCCCCCTCCCACAATCGTGGTGGCACCTGCCAGATCCGCCAATGCGTGAGCCACCGCGAAGGTTCCTTTCGCAAACGGGGCCATCTCGAAAACTCCCATCGGTCCGTTCCAGATGATGGTCTTGGCACTGCGAATCTTGGCCCTGTATTGCTCGATGGTGCGAGGCCCAAGATCCAGAATGCGCCAATCAACAGGAACCTGAGCGACGTCGACGAGTTGGGTTTTTGCCCCCTCCGCAAACTGATCGGCCACCACCACATCAACCGGCAACATCAGTTTTTCGCCGCCGCGGCGCAATAGCTCTTGCGCGGTGTTCAGTCGATCAGTCTCGACGAGTGATTGGCCGATTTCGTATCCCTTGGCCTTGAGAAATGTGTTGGCCATGCCCCCACCAATCAGCAAGTAATCCACCTGGGTCAAGAGTTTCTCAATGACTTGAATCTTATCGGAAACCTTGGCGCCCCCCAGAATGGCCAAAAAGGGGCGTTCCGGATGCGCCAGCGCGCGCCCCAAGTAATTCAACTCTCGCTCCATCAGAAACCCAGCGACGGCCGGAACAAAGGCGGTCACGCCAGCTGTCGAGGCATGCGCCCGATGTGCCGATCCAAAGGCATCATTAATAAAGAACTGCGCGCCATGTACCAGTTGGCGGGCGAATTCCGCATCATTCAGCTCCTCCTGTGGGTGATAACGCAGATTTTCCAGCAGCACCACATCACCGGGGCCCCTGCCTGCGATCAGTTCACCAACCGATTTTCCCACACAATCATCCGCCATGTGGACCGTACGCCCAAGCAGCTCGCTCAGTCGCTGAGCCACGGGGCGCAGGCTGTACTTGGGATCGGGTTTCCCCTTAGGGCGTCCCAAGTGCGAACAGAGAATGACGGTGGCCTGGTGATCGATCAAATACTGAATGGTGGGCAACGCCGCGCGGATTCTCGTATCGTCCGTTACACGATCTCCGTCCAACGGCACGTTGAAGTCGACTCGCACCAACACGCGACGCCCCTGGACGTCCACGTTGTGTAATGTTTTCTTGTGCATCGTGGCCATCGTTCAGATTCCTGGTTTGAGGATGTGCAGTTCCAATCCCATGATCAAATGCCCGTGCTGCTGACGAAACTCGGCCATGTGCGGAGCCGCAAGGTGCGCGTTGAGGTGGGGGACACTTTCCCAACGCTCCACCATGGTCAACACGTCCTCCCCCCACCGATCCTGACGCTCCATGTCGGTTTCCGCGTCAATGGTTGGCTCATAGGCCAGGCAGCCCACCTCCTGGAGCACGATCGGCACCAGCGGCCGAAAGGCGGCCAGCAACTCGCCCCGCTTCCCGGGCTGAGCACGAATGATGGCAATCACGTGAATCATTGGTTTGGTCCCTTTTCTGATTGGCGGACACGTAACGGGTACTGCGTCAGGCTACCATTCGAGGAAGGTCTTGCGAAGGGATCGCTCGATGCCTGCCCCCATGACACAAGCCGGCAAGGACGCTCCCTGAAACAACACAAGTTGCGGACTGCGGCGTCCATTGGGGCATGAACCGGGGACAGGCACCATTGTCGACTACGGCCGGAAATGAGAAGATGCACGCCGTGCTGGCGTTGCGTAGGCCATGATGCATCGAACGCTGCATAGCCCTGAATAAAGTACCTGCATGAAATCGATAGAGGAATATTGTCAGTTCGTTCGTGGCCTGGTGGCTAAGCAAGGCCCCTTTCCCGAGGATGACGCCGAGGTCCAACAGGTCGCGGATGCCCTATTCGCGGACATTCTGGCCCACCGGCTCGGCTCGGTTGATGTGCTCGAATTGCGACGCAATTTCGGTCATGCTCTCGACTCGTGCGCCACGCTCCAGGGACACGCACTGGCCAAACCGTACGGTTATCCCGGCGATTTCGAGCTGTTTGACAAGATCTACACACATCACGTCAATCCCGATCCTCGCTACGTGCGGTGGGATGAGTTCTTCCATCGGCTGGACGCGCCCACCGCCGTGCGAAACCGCAAGGCTTGGCTGGTGCACCTGTTGCAGCAAAAACACGACGCCAGCCGGCGCCCGCTGCGCGTCTTGATTGTTGGCAGCGGCCCCGGCCGCGACGTTTGGGAGTTTCTGCAAAGTCGTCCTGGCGGGGCGTACTTCGACTGCGTGGAATTGGACCCCAGGGGTATCGAGTACGCCCAACATCTGTGTCACTCGGTCTTGAGTCACGTCCGCTTTCACCAGGGGAGCATCCTACGCTTCAAAACCGATACACGTTACGATGTGATTTGGTCGGGTGGCCTGTTTGACTACTTCAACGATCGCCTCTTCGTGCGTGCGCTGATCCAATTGTCACACCTGTTAGTGGCGGGTGGCGAACTCATTATTGGCAACTTTGCCGCCAATTCATCACGCGGCTTTATGGAACTGGTCAGCGATTGGAAGCTCACCTTACGCACGCCAGAAGCCCTACATCGGCTGGCCTCCACCGCCGGCGCCTCGACGGAGAATATCCGCATCGATCGAGAACCCATTGGTGTCAACTTGTTCCTGCGCGTGACGACGCAAGACACAAACGCCCCGCCAGCGACGGCCGATTAATACTGGATTTCAAATTTCAGATCTCAAATTTCAAATCTCAGAACCTTTTATCGGTGAAGCATCCAAAATAAAAATACCCGTATGTGAGAAGCCGAATCATGCAACCATCGAAGCAACAAGTGGCCTTGGTAACGGGTGCCAGCAAGGGAATCGGGCGCGGTATTGCCCTTGGGCTGGCCGAAGCCGGCTGGAGCGTCATGCTCACTTACGGGGGGGATCAGGCGGGAGCCGAGGCCACCGCCGCCGCCGTGCGGGAACGGGGGCAAGAGTGCGAGATCGTTCAAGCGGATGTCGGCGATTCGGCCCATGTCCAGCGTATGTTCGCCGCGCACCTGGATCGTTGGGGCCGGCTGGACTTGCTCGTGAACAATGCCGGCATGCAGACCTGGGCCCCCCTATTGGAAATGCCCGAGGAGGACTTCGACCGCACCATCCGTACGAATCTCAAAGGGACGTTCCTCTGCACTCAGGCCGCCGGGCGCATCATGCAGCCCGAACGCTCGGGCTGCATCGTGAACATTGGATCGGGCGCGAATCGGGTGCCGTTCCCACAACTCGCCGGGTACTGTGCCTCCAAGGGAGGGATCCAGCAACTGACGGTCGTGTCGGCCGTCGAGCTGGGCCCCTTGGGGATTCGCGTCAACTGCGTCGCCCCAGGGGCGATTGAAATTGAGCGCACCCGGTTAGAGGCCCCCGACTACGCCGACACCTGGAGCCGCGAGACCCCGCTCCGGCGCGTCGGGCAAGTCCAGGATGTGGCCCAGGCAGTGGTGTATCTGGCCAGCGACGCGGCCAGTTTTGTCAGCGGACAAACCCTCTATGTGGACGGCGGCCTGTTCGCGCAAGGTCGCTGGCCATATGACATTCCCGCCTGACGGGCCGTTGAGCGCCAGGCGCCGGACAAAGACTATCCGCTCCCGTTCAGCCCTGCTAAGATGCCCCCCAGGGTGCGGAACTAAAATTCCTTGAGGAGCGGCTGATATGCGAGCAGTGATTAGTCACGGTCATGCGTCCGTTTGCGGTCGTCCGGTTCGAAACGATGATTCCGTTGGCCGCGAGTCGGCTAGCCGCGTCGGGCGTCCCAGCGGACATCGCACGATGCGTCCGACGCTCGGGCTGGTTCTAATGGTGTTCAGCCTCATTTGCTTCGTAGGCACGACCAACTCGCGTGCGGAGGGGGAGGCTGAACTGCAAGAGATCCCATTGGGCAAGCTGAAGGTGTCGCTCCCAGCCACCTGGATGTCCAAGCCGTCGGCCTCTCAGATGCGTCTGGCACAATTCACGATTCCCGCCGCCGAAGGTGATGCCGAGTCCGCTGAAATGGTTGTGTTCCACTTCGGCAAGGGGGGAGCGGGCGCGGCTGGAGCCAATGTCGAACGCTGGATCAAGCAATTCGAGCCCAAGGGCCGCACCGTGAAGCTGGTTGAAGGTAAATCTTCCACGGGCGATTACACGCTCGTCGACCTCGCGGGGACGTATCAGATGCCGGTCGGTCCCCCCATCCAACAGAAGACTCGACCGCTTCCCGAAGCGCGCGTGATCAACGTCATGCTCCGCCATGAGGATGGTCCTCTATTCCTAAAGCTGGCCGGCCCTCAGAAGACGGTCAGCGCCGCGATCGACGATTTCCGCAAGGCCTTTGGTTTGGATGCTAGCACCGAACAGGAACAGAAGACGGCGGAATCGACTGAGTCGGGGAAATAAGACTAACCAACGACACCCCACGGTGCTGCCCCACGGTGACGCTCGGCACATCCGTAACATTCGGCGTCGCGGCGCAGTAGCCTCCCGTGACCTTTCTGGATTTCGCGTACGATTATTTTTGCACGACCGATTCCATTCACGACAAGGATTACTTATGGTCCATCCCATTCGCCAGTGGCTTTGCCTCGGCTTGCTCAGCTTCGGCGTTGGCGCGTTGGCCGCCCACGCCGCCCCTCCCGAAAAGAAGCCAGCGGCCGGCGCCGATGGTGAACTCCCCCCATCCCCTGCGGACGGGGCCGTAGCGGGGCTAGCCGCCGCAACGGAACCGATGCGCGGGGATCCTGTGACGGATCACCTGTTTCCCCCGGACTTTGTCTTGCAACACGAGAGTCGCTTGACGCTCACCCCGGAACAAAAGCAAGCGATCGAAGCCGACTTGAAGCAAACCAAGGAGAGTATCCCGCAGCTCCAACAGCAACTGCAGCAGGAGCTGAAGTCGCTGGGCGACCTGTTGCAGGAGCCGACCTCCGACGCAGCCGGTTTGCTTGCGCAGATGGACAAGATTCTCGATACCGAACGGGACGCAAAACGGTCTCAATTGGGAATGTTGATTCGCGTTCGCTCCCAGCTGACCGCGGCACAGCGTGCCGAGGCCGTGAAAATTCGCGAGGAGGCCATGCTGGCGCAACAGGAATTGCAAATTCGCATTCAGGGCAAGTTGGAAAAACTGAACGCGGCGGCTACGGCGCTGGCACGGCAGGGCAAGTCCCCCCAAGAGCTCCTGGCGATGATGCAGGGGTTCGATCCGCTCGTGCAACAGGGGAAAATTACCGAGGCCGAGGCCTTGTTGGATCAGGTCTTGGAACGTATGCAACCGCCACCAGCCCCCAATACCTTCAAGCCGTTGCTCCCTGAAATCAAGCCGGCCAAACCCAAGAAGTAGTGCGGCGTTGCCGCCAGACGAGTCACGGAGATTTCGTGCATGCCCGAATCGCATTCGTCGCAAACCCATCGGCTCTTGGTCGTTGGGGTGGGCTCCATTGGTGAACGGCACCTGCGGTGTTTTCACCGTACCGAACGCTGCCAACTCACCTTTTGCGAACCCAATAGCCAGTTGCGGCAAACAATCGCTGAGCGGTATCCGTTTGCACGAGCCGAGCCGAGTCTCGAAGCGGCCATGGAAGGTGGGGGCTTGGATGCCGCCATCATCGCCGCACCCTCGCAATTGCATCTGCCCATCGCCAATCAATTGGCTCAAGCCGGCGTGCATCTGCTGATTGAGAAACCCCTGAGCACCACCTGGGATGGCGTCTCCGAGTTGCGTGACCAGGCTCAACAGAAATCGCTGGTGGTGATGATTGCCTACGTGCATCGGAGTCATCCGGCGGTGCGCGCCGTCAAACAGGTGCTGGACGAAGGCCGCTTCGGCCGGCCGGTGCAACTGGTCGCGGTCGTGGGGCAGAATTTCCCCACCTATCGGCCGGCGTATCGCGAAATCTACTACACACGACACGAAACGGGGGGAGGGGCCATCCAGGACAGCATGACGCATATCTACAACATGGGGGAATGGCTGGTCGGCCCCATCGAACGGATCGTCACGGACGCCAGCCACCAGATCTTGGAAGGGGTGACCGTCGAAGACACCGCCCATAGCCTAACCCGACAAGGGAATGTGCTGGGAAGCTACGCGCTCAATCAGTACCAAGCTCCCAACGAATTGATGGTCACGGTTGTCTGTGAACGTGGCACGGTGCGCATCGACTATGGCAAGCTCCGTTGGTCTTATATGGAACAACCGGACACTCCGTGGCAGCATCACGCGGTGCAAGTACCGGAACGTGATCATTTGTACACTACCCAGGCACACTCCTTCCTGGACGCGCTCGAGGGGAAATCACCCTCCCCATGCACGCTGGCCGACGGCATGCAGACGCTGGCAGTCAACCTGGCCTCGATGCGCAGCGCCACCAGTGGCTGCTGGGAAACCGTGCGAATCCCATCGGCATGACATGGTTCACCAGAACGATCCAGCGACACAACCGCAAGATATGAACTCCACACCACGACAAAACCGCAGCGCAAGCAGCGTTCCAGGAGCGTTGAATCGATGACTGAGTTCATGGAGGCAGACTTTGTGGAAGTTACCGTCGATCCAGCGGGCGTTCGCCATTTGCCCGGCACTTCCATCGAGATTGTACGGCATCCCAAGTTCGCGCGCGCTCCGGACCACGCCCTGTTCGACTTCGATGGCACCCTGAGCCTGATTCGCGAGGGATGGCCGGACATCATGGTCCCCCTGATGGTCGACGTCCTGGTCGATACCCAGACCGACGAGTCCGTCCCCCAGTTGGAGCAGGTCGTGCGGCAATTCGTGGCCGAACTGACCGGCAAACAAACGATCTATCAGATGATCCGTCTGGTGGAGGAGGTGACGCGACGCGGGGGTCGACCCCGCGATCCCCAGCACTACAAACAGGCCTACGTCGATCGGCTCTCGGCCCACATCGCCGCGCGCCGCACCGCCCTGGAACGTGGCCAGCTGGCCCCAGAAGAGCTCATGGTGCCCGATAGTCTGCCGTTGTTGCAAGCCCTGCGAGATCGGGGCGTCCAGCTGTACCTGGCTAGTGGCACCGACGAAGCGGATGTACGCGAGGAGGTGCGTCTGTTGCAGTTGGCGGACTTTTTCGGACCACGCGTGCATGGTGCCATAGCGGACTATAAGTCCTTCTCGAAGGAGAAGGTCATCGGACAGATTTTGCGGGAGCATCAACTGCAAGGTGAGCGGCTCCTTGGATTCGGTGACGGATTTGTGGAGATTCAGAACGTCAAGAGTGTTGGGGGGACGGCCGTGGGGGTTGCCAGCGATGAACAGGGGCGCAGCGGCAAGGCAGATGCCTGGAAACGCGACCGGCTGCTGGGTGCCGGCGCGGATCTCTTAATTCCCGACTATCAGGAGCACCAGGCCCTATTGGATTTCATCTGGAACGCGCATGCCACACCCTGAGCTGGACCGCTTTTTGATTCGCATGGAGCCGTTAGCGGCACGGCCAAACAAAAAGCAAATTGAAAATGATTGCATTCTGCCGGAGGCCCGCGGTAATCCGCTGACGGCTGCTTCCGCGGCGCTGCTCGACGAGGCCATTCAGCGGATTCTGGTCGCGCGTCAGGCCGACCGACCGGTGATCCTCGCATTCGGAGCCCACGCCATCAAGAATGGGCTGGGGCCTGTTTTCCTGCGGCTGCTCGAAAACGGCTGGGTCACACATTTGGCCACCAACGGTGCCGGCATCATTCACGACTGGGAGTTTTCCTACCAGGGCCAAAGCTGCGAACATGTCGGCCCGCGCGTGGCCGAAGGGCGTTTTGGGCATTGGCAAGAAACCGGCTTTTACATCAACCTGGCACTGAATGTGGGGGCCTATGAGGGTCGAGGATATGGCGAGTCCGTCGGTGCGATGATCGAGCAGCAGGGGTTGATGATTCCCAGCGTGCAGCAACTGCGCGACGAGGTGCGGCAGCGGGTCGAGCACGATCCCGCGCAGGCTGCCGCTGCCGCCGATCTATGCTGGATCGTCGAACGATTCGAGCTGCCGGAGGGTTGGCTCGAGATCCCCCATCCGTGGCGAGCCTACAGTATTCAAGCGGGGGCCTTTCGTCACCGAGTCCCCTTTACCGGGCATCCGATGTACGGCCACGACATTATCTACAATCACCCCATGAATCGCGGTGCCTGCTTGGGACGCGCCGCCGAACGGGATTATTTGATTTTTGCCGAGAGCGTGCGCCGGCTGGCCGGAGGCGTGTATATTTCCGTCGGCTCTGCGGTTATGAGCCCCATGATCTTCGAGAAGGCGTTCTCCATGGCGCAGAATTTGGCCATTCAGAAGGGGGAGCATATCGATGACCACTATTTGCTGGTCGTCGATTTGGCCCACTGCGATTGGGATTGGTCGCAGGGAGAACCCCCCGAGAACAACCCGGCCTATTACCTGCGTTACAACAAGACCTTTAGCCGCATGGGGGGGCACATGCGCTACCTCTCAGCGGACAATCGCGATTTCCTGTTGGCGCTGCACGAAGGGTTATCCAAGACAGCGCGGCCCCAGCACCCCTGATCAACAAAATCCTTTCCCAGAAAGAACTCTGACGACAATGTCCGCAGGCGACCGTATCAACAAATTGCGTCGGCAGCTGCGCCGCGACGGCTGTGGGTCACTGTTGGTGACGAATTTCGTCAACGTCACGTACCTCACCGGGTTCACGGGGGATGACAGTTATTTGCTGGTCACTCCCCAACACGCGGTGCTAGTAACCGACGCCCGCTACACGACACAACTGGCGGAAGAGTGTCCGGATCTGGAATTGGTGGTCCGCTCGCCGGCAACGGGCATGCTGAGCGCGGTGGCCGAGCTTGTGTCACGGCTGGCGATTCGCCAGCTCGGAATCGAATCCGGAACGATGACGGTGGGGCTACATCAGGGCCTGCTGGCGGCCTTGCCCAAGGTGCAATTCGAGATGACCTCTGGGCTGGTCGAATCCCTGCGAATCATCAAGGATCGCGGGGAGATGGCCGCGATTCGGGAGGCCGTCACGTGCGCCGAACGCGCTTTTGCTGTAGTGCGCGCCGCACTCCACGGCGATCAAACCGAGAAAGAAGTCGCCGATGATTTGGAGCACCAGGTGCGCCGTTTTGGCGGGTCGGGATGCAGTTTTCCGCCGATTGTGGCCGTTGGACCACGGGCCGCATTGCCGCACGCACGCCCCACGCAGCAACACATCGGCGAACATGACTTCGTGCTAATCGACTGGGGGGCTCGCAAGCAGGGATACATGAGCGACTTGACGCGAGTGCTCATCACCGGTAAAATCTCGCCCAAATTTGAGCGCGTGTATCAGTTGGTATTAAAAGCACAGCAACGGGCCATTGAAGCGATCCGTCCGGGCGTGTTGTTGTGCGAGGTGGATAAGGTGGCGCGCGGCATCATCGACCGTGCGGGACATGGCGGGCATTTTGGCCATGGCCTGGGGCATGGGATTGGCCTGGAAATCCATGAAGCGCCACGGCTGGCGGGGAGCCAAACCGAGCCTCTCCGGCCTGGAATGGTGGTCACGGTTGAGCCTGGGATCTACCTGCCCGGTTGGGGGGGAGTTCGAATCGAGGACGATGTGTTGGTGACCCGCGGGGGTCACGAGGTACTGACGTCAGTACCCAGGGATCTTGAGGATTGCTGGGTGTCGTAGCGGCTCCCGAGGGGGACATTGATGGCGGATTCCAAGGAACGTGACGAGGCTGCCGTGTTCGACGCCGAGCGGCTGCGGCCGCTTGTGGCCCTGATGAAGGAACATGAACTCAACGAGATCGACTGGCGACAACGGGGGGAACGCATTCGCATTCGCCGCGGTGTACCGGCCGTTTTCTCGGAGATGCCCATGCCCGTCCGAGGCGTGCCGCGGGGAGCGACGGCAGGCGAGGTCGCGGGGGCGGACAGCCAGACCGAGGCGGGGGCCGCCGACAACGGCACGGTGGTCGTCATCAAGAGCCCGATGGTGGGAACGTTTTATCAGCGTCCCAGTCCGAATACGGAACCCTTTGTGCGTGTCGGGGACCATATCAGTCCAGACACGACCATCTGCATCATTGAAGCCATGAAGGTTTTCAATGAAATACCTGCCGATGTCTCCGGGCGTGTGATTGCGGTCCTGGTGGACAACGAGACGCCCGTCGACTTTGGCCGGCCACTGTTCAAAATAGACACCAGCGGTTAGGCCCGATGTACAATCGCATCTTAATTGCTAATCGGGGTGAAATCGCGCTGCGGATCATTCGCGCCTGTCGGGAGATGGGGATTGAGACGGTTGCGATCTTCAGCGAAGCGGATCGTGGCAGCCGATATCTTGAGTTGGCGGACGAGGCAATCTGCGTCGGTCCCGCGAAGTCCTCGCAGAGCTATTTGAAAATCGATCGCGTGATCAGTGCCGCCGAGATGGGGAATGTCGAGGCCATCCATCCCGGCTATGGATTTCTCGCGGAGAATGCCCACTTCAACGAGGTCTGTCGCAGCTGCAACATTGATTTTATTGGCCCCACGCCAGAGGCGATGGACCGGTTGGGGGATAAGAATCAGGCGCGACAACTGGCCCGCGACGCCAAAGTCCCCATCGTCCCCGGGAGCGCTGGCCTGATCGAAGACGATGTCGAAGCCGTTCGCGTGGCGCATGAGATCGGATTTCCCGTGTTGATCAAGGCCACCGCAGGGGGGGGTGGGAAGGGGATGCGCGTCGCCGCCAATGACTTGACGTTGAAGACCTGCCTGCAGCAAGCCCGCGCCGAGGCCGAGGCGGCATTTGGCAACTCCAGCGTCTACCTGGAGAAGTTCATTGAGTTCCCGCGACACGTCGAGGTGCAGATCCTGGCCGATCATCATCAGAATGTCGTCCATCTCTGGGAACGGGACTGTTCGACGCAGCGTCGCCACCAAAAATTGATTGAAGAGAGTCCCGCGCCGCGGCTCCCCAGCGACGTCCGTCGCGCCATCTGCGATGCTGCGGTGCGATTGATTCGACATGCCAATTACACCAACGCCGGCACAGTGGAATTCTTGGTCAGCCCCAACAATGAGTTCTACTTCATTGAAGTCAACGCTCGGATTCAGGTAGAACATCCCGTCAGCGAGTTGGTAACGGGGATTGATTTGATTAAATCGCAGATCGCCGTGGCCGCCGGACACCAGCTGCCGTTTACCCAGGATGAAGTTCCCCTGATGGGGGCTGCCATCGAGTGCCGCATCAATGCGGAGGATCCACAGCACAACTTTCGTCCATGCGCCGGCAAGATCGATCGCTTCATCATGCCGGGGGGACTTGGAGTGCGTATCGACACGCATGTGCATGCCGGTTATACCGTGCCACCCCATTACGATTCGATGATTGGAAAGCTCATCGTCCATCAGCCGACTCGCGAGCAGGCCATCGCCTGCATGTCGCGTGCCTTGGATGAGTGCTGTATCGAAGGGATCGCCACCACAATCCCCTTTCTGAGGCAAATGGTGCGAGAGTCAGAGTTCCAGCAGGGACGTATGGACACGGGGTTCATCGCCCGCCAGCGCGGCGGCTGACCCCCCGCGTTGGAAATCAGCCCGTCCAGCGTCAATGTCGACAAAAGGAGTTTGTCCCATGCCATTTCATACCGAGCGAGCGCCCAAGAAGCACCTGGAACGAGTCGCGATCTTGTTCGCGGGGGGCCCGGCCCCGGCAGCAAACGCCGTGATCTCCACCGCCGCAGCAGCCTTTCTGCGCTACAAGACGGAAGTAGTGGGCGTCTTGCACGGCTACTCGAACTTGGAACAATTCGGCCCCGACCGCCCCATGCAAGAGGGACGCGACTACATCCTGCTGACCAACAAGGTTCTGCGTCGTACCCGCAATTCACAGGGGATCATGATCGGCACGGCACGCACGAATCCCGGTCGCCATGTGACCGCGTCTGAGCATTTGGACGACGCGGAATGCACCGCACCGCTGCGGAATGTCTACGAGGCGCTCCTCTCGATGGGGGTGGATGGCTTGATTTCAATTGGCGGTGATGACACGCTCAAAACGGCCAATAAACTGAAATTGTGGCAAGACCGACTCCCGGCCGGAAGTCGGCGTATTCCGATTGTGCACCTGCCCAAAACCATTGACAACGATTACATGGGAATCGACTTTACATTCGGCTACTTCACGGCCGTCGATACACTCGCCACCGAGATCCGCTCCCTCTTATACGATGCTGAAGCCAACCGGTCCTATTTCTTGGCCGAAACCATGGGGCGCAGTGCCGGCTGGCTGGCCTATGGCTGCGCTATCGCCGGCGAGGCCAGCCTCGTCATCAGCGTCGAGGATATTCACGATGAGTATGAGGCCTACGAGACGACGACCGACCCGGTAACGGGGGAGTCGGTCCAGCGCCATATCATGAATGTTGATCGGCTCGTCGATCGTTGTGTGAAGGTCATGCGTATTCGCGACGAGGAAAATAAACCCTTCGGAGTGATCGTGCTGGCCGAAGGGCTGGCCGAAAAGCTCCCCAGCCAGACTCTGGAAGGCATTCCGCGCGACGAGCATGGCCACATCTCCATCGCTCACATCAATCTGAGCGGGATGTTCGCTCGATTGGTCGGCCGCCGCTTCAGGGAACAGACCGGACGGTCCCGCAAGGTGACGGGCATACAACTCGGCTACGAATCCCGTTGTGCGGTACCCAATGCGTTTGACGTGCTGTTGGGCAGCCAGCTCGGTGTGGGCGCCTATCGAGCGCTCGCGGAAGAGGGGCTGGACGGCACGATGGTCTCCGTCCTTGGCCAACTCGATCTTCGGTATGTCCCCTTCGAGGAACTGGTGGACCCAACAACCTTGGCCACCAAGGTCCGCTACATTCAGCTGGGAAGCGACTTCCACCGTCTGGCACGGTTCATGGAAACACACGTCAACGAATAGACACTCGCGTTGTCGCTCAAGTCCCCAGCGTCCCCTTGGTGCTGGGGACCCCCGTCATCCGCGGATCGCGCTCCACCGCCATACGCAGCGTGCGAGCCAGACTCTTGAAGATTGCCTCGGCAATGTGGTGGCTGTTGCGACCGTAGACCAGTTGGACATGCAGATTGCACAGTGCGTTGGCGGAAAACGCCTGCCAAAAGTCCTCAATCAATTGGGCATCAAACTGACCGATCGTGGCAGTTGGGAAGGGGGCCGACCAGACGAAATAGGCACGTCCGCTTAAGTCCAGGGCCGTCGTGACCAGCGTCTCTTCCATGGGAAGCGTGAAATGGCCGTAGCGGCGGATCCCCGCCTTGTCGGCCAGCGCCTGACGCACGGCCTGTCCCAGACAGATCCCAATGTCCTCCACGGTGTGGTGTTGATCAACCTCCAGATCCCCTTGAGCGCTAATCGTCAAGTCGATCACGGCATGCCGCGCCAACAGGGTCAACATGTGATCTAGAAACCCAACGCCGGTTTGCACATGCGCCTCGCCAGTGCCGTCCACCTCCAGGGTCACGCGCACGTGCGTCTCGGCCGTCTTACGATCGATGTACGCTGAGCGACTCATCTCCATTGCACCTTCCCATTGTTGAAGCCGTCATCCACCAAGCGCCTCGGTCGCCAATTCCGTCACCCCGACAGCCGGGATCTGGTTCGTCCCCAAGACGCTCGCGCAACGCTGCTTGCTAAAGAATACGTCGCAGAACCGTCAGCAACGCATCCATCTGTGCATCCGTACCGATGCTAACGCGCAGTCCGTCTCCCCATTGAGGATATTGCATGTATCGGACGAGAATCTGTGCCGATTTTAGCTGTTCATAGACCGGTTTTAACGGTCGATCGGTGCGGGTACACCAGAGAAAATTCGCCTGGGATGGCTGCACGGAAAATCCCAACTGGCGCAAGGCCACGGCGGACTCTTCACGGGTCCTGCGAAGTCGAGTTTGGGTCGACTGCAACCAGTCCTGATCGTCGATGGCCGCCGTGGCGCCGGCAATTGCCAGGGCATCGCAATTGTAAGAATCTTTCACCTTTTCAAACTGCGTGACAAGATCCGGCTGCGCTACCAAAAAACCAAATCGCAGCCCAGCCAGCGCGTAGGACTTACTGAAGCTGCGCGACACCATCAACCGCTCGCAGCGGGCAACCAGACTCAGACAGCTCGTTTCCGCAAAATCGACGTAGGCCTCGTCAACCAATAACGGGCAAGGCAACTGCTCGGCCATGCGCAGAATCACGTCCGGAGGAACCAGCGTCCCCGAGGGACTGTTGGGGTTGGGCAAGACGACCAAGCGCAGCGACTCGGTCGCTGCGGCAAATCGGGGCGGGAGAGACCAGTCGGATTCAAAGGAAACCTCTTCGCAAATGGCTCCCTGGAGTTGCGCTAGCGTGCGATACAGGATGTAACTCGGATAGGGTGTGCGCATGACCTGACCGGCTCCAACCAGCGCTCGGGTCACGATCGTCAGAATGTCATCACTGCCGTTGCCGCACAGGATTCCATCCGGATCCACCCCCAAGACTTCACCCGCGCGGCGGCGAAAGACCGTCCCCTGCGGATCGGGATACCGAGTCAGCTTGTGCTGCGATGCCTCCTGAATCGCCCGCACCACAGCTGCGGACGGCGGATAGGG
>SXHS01000243.1 GCA_005773145.1 Planctomycetaceae bacterium
CATGGAACCGTCCCCCACACCGGTAGGTGGCCGCCCCCAGGCCAGATTGCGTTTCCGGTCGTGGTCTCCTTCGTACTCGTCGGATCCCATGAGCACCGAGTTTCGGATGGTAACGTTGTTGCCAATGACGCAGCGTACGCCTACGATGCTATTTTCGATCGTCGTGCCGGTGCCGATCTGACAGCCCTCGGCGATCAAGCTGTTACGGATCGTCGTGCCGTCGACCCGGGTCGGTGGCAGAAATCGAGCGCGTGAGTAAATCGGGGAATCCGGACACGATAAGTCAAACGGCGGCGTGGCCGCGGCCAAGGCCAGGTTGGCGTCATAGAAAGCTCGGATCGTGCCAATATCTTCCCAATAGCCATCGAACAGATGCAGCTGCACGTGCTGTGTACGTACTGCGGCGGGGAAGATCTCGCGTCCAAAGTCTTGGTAGTCGGTCTTCTGCAAGACCTCCAACAACTTGTCGCGATTGAAGATGTAGATTCCCATGCTGGCCACGCAATCACGTCCCTGGCTGGCGACTCCCTGCCGATCAATCCAGGCGGGATCGGTGCGTACGATGTCCAGATCGCGGCTGGCCTGTGGCTTCTCCAGAAAACCGACGGCGCGTCCGTCCTCGTCCAGTCGCATGATGCCCAACCCACCAGCCGCCTCGCGACTGACCGGAATTCCTGCGATGGTCACGTCGGCCCCAGATTCCGTATGGGTGCGAAGCATGTCGCGGTAGTCCATGCGATACAGCTGGTCTCCGGACAAAATCAACACATGCCGGACGCCCGGCTGCTCCAGATATCGCATGTTCTTGCGGACCGCATCGGCGGTTCCCTGGTACCAATTTTCAGCGCCGTCCATGGTCTGTTGGGCCGCAAGGATCTCCACGAAACCGCCGCTGAAGGCATCGAAGCGATAGGTTTGACGGATATGGCGATGCAGGCTAACCGACAAGAATTGAGTCAAAACGTAAATGCGATTGAGCTGGCTGTTGATGCAATTCGAAAGAGGGATATCAATCAGGCGATACTTGCCAGCCAAGGGGACCGCCGGTTTTGAGCGGTACTTGGTCAATGGATACAGACGCGTCCCGCGTCCCCCTCCGAGCACGAATGTCAACACACTTCGCATACCGCCTCCATTTGTAACAACTCTTGTCGTGATATCGAATCAATCCATTCATGGGTTCATCAAAAGGGGAACGGCTCATCCACCGTCGCCTCGGAAAGCTCGACCAGGAACTCGGACAGTCGATCGACGATCAACTGCATCAGTTGTTTACCTTTCTCCGCCGTGGCTTCATGCGGATACCCCGCGCCGGAGTTCGTCGTCAATAGGTGCCAGGGGCGCGTCACGGTTACCCATCCTTCGCGCAGAGCCTGCAGGCGGAAGGGGGCTTTCTCGCCTCGATCCGCGTTGAGTTGCCCATCGATGGAACGCCCGACCAGATGGGGAAAGTAGGCCAAAGCGAACGATGTTTCCATCTCCCCCGCATGATCGTCACGATGGGTGAAGATTTGGTCGTATTGATCGCCGATCATTTGGTACCAGTTGCAAAGAAACACCTGCGATCGCACGCGACCGTACAACTCACGCAACACGGGCTTCAAGTCGTTTCCGCCATGACTATTCAACAACACGACCTTGCGAATACCGCTCTGATCGAGAGATGCCACGATGTCTTGGATGACCAGGCTCAGGGTGGACGGATTGAGATTGATCGCCAGAGGAAATTGACGCAGGTTGGTCTCGGTGCCAAAGGGGATCGTCGGTAGTAGCACCACGCGGGCACCGCAGGCGGTTGCTGCCGTGCAGATCTGCTGGCCAATCACGGTCCCTTCGAAAATGTCCGTTCCGTAGGGCAGATGCAGATTGTGGGGTTCGGTGGCCCCCAGCGGCAGCACGGCCACCTCATAGGGACGCTGCTTAACTTGAGCGTAGGTCAATTCGGCCAGGTTCCAACTCATGCCACCGGCTCCCCATCCATCGCACGCAAAGCCCCAGTGAATCGGTTTTGAAGTTGCGCTTTCGCACGGTTGTGGGGACGATCCCCATCGTACCCCGAAGCGTCAGCGACGGAAATGGGGCAGCGGATGGACGCGGTATGGAGCGTTGGCTTATGGGGCGTTGGATGATCCACGGGCGCCCGTTTAAGATCAGGTCCATCCCCTCCTGATCGGCCCGCTCCACGACCGACTAGTGTGCCGGTTCCGCACACCACAGTGCACCACAAGGGACCATGCCAAAGAGTCCTACCATCATAAGGTGCAAGCTTTGCCAAAACCGTCCCAACGCTGGCTTGGTTGCTGCCTATCCCCGTACCACCTGGTAGTACATCCCCATTTGCTGATTCTCCACTCGAAGTGGTTGCATGAAAATTTCGTGAACATCAACAATTCGAAGAATTTGCCCGACCCGGCTGCGACAATCGAACTTGGCACGGTCCGCGAACCGATATAGTATCCGACGAACTCTGCGTCGGACAACGACCAGAATGTGTTTGCCGCTCTACCTTTTGCTGGACTATGACATCGATGACAGCACTTCGATCGGCCCCGTTTCCTCGCCTGACCGCCGACGAGGCAGCTGCCTTAATTCCCCACGGTGCGATGGTGGCCTTCAGTGGCTTCACGCCGGCTGGTGCGGCCAAGGCGGTGCCGCTGGCACTCGCCCACCGCGCAAAAGCCCTTCACGATGCGGGGCAACTGTTTCAGATTCGCGTCTTAACGGGCGCTTCGACGGGATCTCACATCGATGATGCCTTGGCGGAGGCTCGGGCCATCGCTTGGCGAGCCCCCTATCAGTCCTCTCCAGCGCTGCGCGAGCAAATCAACGATGGTTCTGTGGCCTTCGTGGATATGCATTTGTCGCATCTTCCACCCGCCGTCCTCTCCGGATTTTTTGGCAAGGTGGATGTGGCGGTCGTCGAGGCTACGGAGGTCACCCATGATGGCCGCGTCTACTTGAGCACGTCGATCGGCGCCTCACCGACTTTTTTGCATGTTGCCGACAAAATCATATTAGAGGTCAATCGGAGCCAATCGCGACGCATCAGTGATATGGCCGATATCCTCGTCCCCAAACGACCCCCGTTTCGCTCGGCCCTCGATCTGGACTACCCGCTGCAACGGTTCGGCAAGACCTACGCCCGAATCGACACGGAGCGTGTGGTGGGCATCGTCGAAACGGACGAGCCCGATGAGCTGAATGGCTACTCCGAATCGGACGGTATCAGCCGCGCGATCGCGCAGCACGTGGTGGATTTCCTCGTTAGGGAACTGGCAGCGGGGCGCGTGCCTCGCGAGTTTCTGCCCCTACAGAGTGGTGTTGGCAATATCGCCAATGCGGTACTCGAAGGCATCGGAGAACACACCGATATTCCCGACTTCATCATGTACACCGAGGTCCTACAGGCGGCCGGGTTTGACTTGATGCAGCGGGGTCGCCTGCGCGGCGCCAGTACGTGCGCCTTGGTGCCGACTCCGGGGCAAATGCAACACATCTTGTCGGATTTGGACTTCTACGCCTCGCGCATCGTCTTGCGGCCCCAGGAAATCTCCAATAACCCGGCAGTCGTGCGACAACTAGGTGTGATTTCAATGAACACCGCGCTCGAGGTCGACATGTTTGGCCATGTCAACTCGACCCACGTCGTCGGGCGGCGAATGATGAACGGCGTTGGCGGCAGCGGTGACTTTGCACGGAATGCTCACCTGTCGATCTTCATGTGCCCCTCGACCGCTAAGAAGCAGACGATTTCCACCATTGTACCCATGTGCACCCATGTCGATCACAATGAACACTCCGTGCAAGTCATTGTGACCGAACACGGGCTGGCCGACCTGCGGGGGTTAGCCCCCCACGAGCGGGCCATGACCATCATCCGCCGCTGCGCGCATCCAGCCTATCGCGACTATCTGCTGCGATACCTGCGTGATAGCGGAGCTGGACACATTCGCCACGATCTGCAGGCATGCTTTGCCCTGCACCAGAACCTCCTCCGCTACGGCTCAATGCTGCCGGATGTATTTCCAGCCAACCCGCCGTTGCCCGCTATCGGCAGGACCCCGGGCTCCTGCCCCGACCTGCGCTGCCCACAGAGCGTCTAGTCCATTACCATACGCTAAGGAGCATCATCATGTTGAGCGTCAAAAGAATCGTCGGTATGAGGAAATGGGGCGCCTTGGGACTGATCCTGCTAGCCGTACCGTGCGTCCAGGCCGAACAAGAGAAGGAATGGATTTCCCTGTTTAACGGTAAAGACCTCAGCGGTTGGAAGGTTAACGAAAACCCCCAATCCATTCGAGTTGAAGACGGGTGCTTGATCACCAATGGTCCCTGCTCGCACGCCTTCTTCGTCGGACCCGATGGTAAAGCCGATTTCACGAATTTCCACCTGCAAGCCGAAGTCATGACACAGCCTGGAGCGAATTCAGGCATTTATTTCCACACCAAGTTTCAACCCGACGGCTGGCCGGAACACGGTTACGAAGGGCAAGTTAACAACACGCATGGAGATACCATCAAGACCGGGTCGCTGTATGCCGTGGCCAAGAACGAGCAGGCCCCCGCACAAGACGGTGAATGGTTTCGCTATGAGATCGTGGTGCGAGGACGACGCATCATCACCAAAGTCAACGATAAGACGATTACCGATTACGTGGAACCCGAGAACCTGGACCGCGACACGCCGCGACTATCCCATGGTACGTTTGCCTTGCAGGCACATGATCCCGGGAGCAAGGTGGCCTATCGCCAGATCCGCGTGAAGCGGTTGCCAACTCCATAAGGCAACGCCAGGGCTAGTCGCCCGGCGACGCCTCCCGGGCCTCACGCCGCCATTCGATGTGATAAGCCTGCTCCAGCTCTTCATACCAGCGGGCGATGGCCAACCGACCCTCAGTGGCCGAAATCATCATCACGGGCATCCCGGCCCCCTGCTCCCGGAATCGTTGACGCAACTCCGCCTGATCGGGCGTTTCACTTTCCACCCGCAAGACATAACAGTGTGTCTGAGGATAATTCGTAGCCATAGTGACTTGCCCAACTGGGAGCCGAAACAAGGTCTGCATGAAATCGGGCCCCGGAGCTTCCACGTCCGGTATCGGAGTCACATACGGAGTCCCTTGTCCGCCGAAACCAGCGGTCCCCCCCGTCATCCAACTAATGGGCGGCGTCTTGGTGACCGTCAGGCCCTGCGATACAAAAATCTCGGCCAGTGGCTTGTCTGATTTCTGGGCCTCGGCAACGGCCTGTTTGCTGCGATCCCCGGCCAATTGGAATGCCTGGCGCAGTTTCCAGGCGCGGATCACGTCGTCGCGGATCTCTTTGAGCTCCGGTCGATAGGCCGGCACATCGGCCGTTTCCCAATAGAGAAACTTAGGCCCCAGCGTGATCGAGGGAAACTCGCGCGCCGTGTAAAGTCGCGTGTCCCCCTCATAGGCAACGCTGGCGAACGGCACCTGCGCGTAACCCTGGGATGGTACCAAGTCGTACGCTCGCCCCAGCTCATGCTCAACCACTTGCAGCCGATCCACTAAGGGTGTCTCGCTAAACGTCAACCCATGTTGTTCGGCAATGGCCTTGAAGTCCGGCGGAGTGGGCTGCTTGGCGGTCTTCTTTTCCTCGGCGGATTTGATGTCCCACGTGTTGTACTCGCGCGAGTAGGCATCGACAGCACTTCGCGCCTCGGTCAAAGCCTGTTGCATTTTAGCCTCGGTTCGTTGTGAAGCGAGCCTACGCTTTATGGTCTCGCGCACCTCGTCCAAGGTTTGCGTGCGCATCGGCGGCTCGCTCGCCGCGCCCGACAGGGCGGATCCTACCGCCGGTTCCGTGGCTCCACTTGGCGCTGCGGTGGTTTCACTCACCGCTGGTGAGGGATCAGGCGTCGCGCTTGCCTCCGGCGAGGCCGACGCATCGCTAGATTCTTTGTCTGCCGATTCGTCCGTAGTCCCCGCTGAGGGTTCATCGCCCACAGCGAACCACGCATTGCCGAAAGGCTCTAAAGGCGAGGAAATGAGGCGAGGTTTGTGCGTGAGTGGCCTGCCGGAATCGACGAAACGCCGATCATCAGGCCCAACGCGCTGCCCACCATCACCATTCTCCGGTGCGGCGGGCGGCGTGACGTCGGGCGTGTCGGGAGCAGGCGTGGCATCGGGCGTGTCGGGATTAGGTGTAGCATCGGGTGTGTCGGGAGTAGGTGTGTCGGGAGTAGGTGTGTCGGGAGTAGGCGTGTCGGGAGTAGGCGTGTCGGGAGTAGGCGTGTCGGGAGTAGGTGCGGCCGAGTCGTCGGCCGCATTGGGAGTCGCATTCAGATCCGACTCCTCGACACCGGGTAGGGCCGGGACACTGCTCGGCGGCGGATTTGTCGTACGAAAAAATTCCTTATTCTCGTCGTAGAATTTTTGAATGTCCGCATCACTGACCTGGCTCAACTCCTGCTGAATGCGGCTGTCGTAATCCGCACGAAAGTATTGAAAGGCAATCCGGCGCCGGCGATGAAAGCCGGGTTCTGGTGATTGCGGCTCGGCATCGCGGTGCTGATAGTTTTCGTAAAATGCCTGCAACTCGGACTCGGTGGGATCCGGCACTTTGTCGACGAAGTCGGCGGCAGCAATCGGCATGATTTCCGCCACGATCCGCCGCTCCAAGCGATTAAAATAGTCCCAACTGGCAACAGGTGATACCGCACGGGTCAGAGCGCCGCTGGCGGACAACCTCAGCACCTGTTGTGCCTTCAACTCTTCGCGCAAGATGTCAAACAGCTGCATCTGAGAAACTTGGTTCCCCACGACGTCTTGCAGAATTTTGGCGAATTGAGGTTCGGTAACCGTTCCATCCGTCAGTCGCTTGAGGAAATCTTTGACGGCGGCGTCATTGACGGACATGCCGACCGCGTCCGCCTCACGGGCCAGCAACCAAGATTGCACCAAGAATCGCTCGGAGTCGGACTCAGGAATCCCCAGGCGATTGACGGCTGGTTTGCCACCGCGTTGCGTTGCTAGATCGCGAACGCTGGCCAAAAAACGCACGGCCACATTACGACGAAATCGCAGGCGGCGAAGTTCCTCCTCGGTCAATTCGCCCGATTGACGCCCCTTACTCCAGGTCACGACGGCATCACTGGGGCCCCCCGTGCCGGTGGCACCACCGCGTCCGGACAACCGGTCAATGATGGGATCGATTCCACTCCCCAGGGACAGGGTAAACACAAAGATCAGTAACACCGTAAACAACGCTAACAGCATGCGCTGCTTTTTACGAAACCAGGCAAACGGACTCGACATGAATGAAATTCCTTACCCGCGTGGGGACCAAGTCAAACGAAACGCGTCCAGAGCCGACGCGCCGATGGCACGTCGATTGTAAGGACGATCGACGTAAAGGCAATCCCAAAAGGGAGATTATGCCTGAGCCGATCGCACCGGACTGGCCGCCATTGCCGGTCAAGGTGGTTGACCGCATCCGAGTTAGACCGTATGGTCCAATGGATCCGGTTGCGCAGACCGACCGTTCGCTTTCGCGGCCCCCCTTCCTCCGTTTCGCTGATGACGGCCCCCAAGCAACGCCGACGGATTCCCTAAACAACCTAAATTACACAAACGCTACATTTTGAAAATGCGTGCGTGATAACCGTTGGATAACGTATGGCAAAGAAGTCGGCAGCAAAATCGGGCATTTCCTTAGTGATCGTCGAATCGCCGGCCAAGGCACGGACGATTAGCAAGTTTCTCGGCAAGGCGTATCGGGTCGAGGCCAGTATAGGGCATGTGCGCGACCTGCCCCAGGGTGCTAAGGAGGTGCCGGAGCCGTTCAAAGGGGAGGACTGGGCCTACCTGGGCGTGAACGTCCGCGACAATTTCACACCGATCTACGTGGTGCCGGCGGGAAAGCGGCAGCAGGTGGCCAAGTTGCGGCAGGCGCTCAAAGATGCCGATCGGCTGTACCTGGCGACGGACGAAGACCGCGAGGGGGAGGCGATCAGTTGGCATCTGTGTGAACTGCTCCACCCCAAGGTTCCGGTGCATCGGTTGGTGTTCCACGAGATCACCGAGGAGGCGATCCAAGCGGCGGTCGCGTCACCACGGGCGATCGACAACGGTTTGGTGCGAGCGCAGGAGACCCGGCGCATCCTGGACCGATTGTATGGCTACGAAGTGTCGCCATTGCTGTGGCGCAAGGTCCGCAGTGGATTGTCGGCGGGGCGAGTCCAGAGTGTGGCCGTCCGCTTCATCGTGGATCGCGAACGAGAACGCATGGCCTTTCGCTCGGCCACCTATTGGGATTTGTCCGCGACATTTCAGACGGCGGATGGCCAATCCTTTCAGGCGACGTTGACGTCGGTCGATGGCCGCAAGATCCCCACGGGCAAGGACTTTGACTCCCAAACGGGAAAAATAACCGATCCCCAGTTGTTATGGTTGGACGAACAGGGAGCCCGCGAACTGGCGGCTCGTTTGTCGAAAAGCCAATTCCAGGTACAGTCCCTGGACGACAAACCCTACACCAGTCGCCCCTATCCCCCCTTCACAACCAGTACCCTGCAGCAGGAGGCGAACCGCAAGCTGGGCTTCACG
>SXHS01000244.1 GCA_005773145.1 Planctomycetaceae bacterium
CATCGCGATCGCGGCCATGCTCTGCTTCTTGGCTTGGCGCCGTTCGGGCTACCGGCCCAGCATGGGAGTGCTCGAGGTGCTGCGGTTTGTGTTGGTGGTTGTCGCTGTGGTGCTGTTCAATCAGCCGGAGGTCGTGCAGGAGTTTCGGCCATCGGGCAAACCGACGGTTGTCGTCTTGTCGGACGATTCTCCGAGCATGCAGACGCGCGATGTGCGATCCTCGCCAACCCCCGCTGCCGGCAAGGATACGGCGACGGCTGCCGCGCCAGCAGCAGGTGCCTACGAGTCGCGAACGGCCGCGATCGGGCCATTGACTAAGCCGGAGGCGTGGAGTGCCTTGCAGGATCGCTTTCAAGTGGTACACCAAGCGTTCTCGGCACCCGATGGCTCAAAGCGGACCAATCTGAACGAACCGCTCGCCAGTCTGATCGATGAGCACCCTCGCCTGCTCGCGGTGGTGGTGGCATCCGATGGGGACTGGAACGCGGGTGGCTCCCCCGTACCGGCGGCAACGCGCTTGCGCATGAAGGGGGTCCCTGTGTTTTCCGTTCCGGTGGGCCAGCCGACACGTCTGCCGGATATCGAGTTACTGAGCCTGGATGCGCCGACCTTTGCGGTCGCTGGCAAGGTGGTGCGGATTCCGTTTGTGATCGACAGTTCGCTGCCGCGCGAGCATGTGGCCACCGTAACGTTGCGCGCGTCGGCGGGGGATGAGGTTCAAGAGGAGATTGCCATCGCGCCGATGGGGCGAACACACGCCGCGATTTCCTGGAAGCCCCAGACAACCGGTGATGTCACGCTCACGGCCGTCATTCCACCGCATCCGGAGGAGACGATGACCGACAATAACAAACTCTCCGCTCCCATCGCAATTCGTGAAGAGCGTTTGCGCGTGTTGATTGTCGAATCGTATCCACGGTGGGAGTATCGCTATCTGCGGAATGCCTTGTCGCGTGATCCGGGAGTTGATGTGGCATGTTTGCTGTTTCATCCCGAGTTGGGGAAGGTTGGTGGCGGTAACAAGGACTACATCCCGCAGTTTCCGCCGGGATTGGACCAACTTTCTTTGTACGACGTGATTTTTCTGGGGGATGTGGGGCTCGACAATGGCCAGTTGACGGAAGAGCAATGTCGATGGATCAAGGGAGTGGTGCAGCACCAGGCGACCGGACTGGTGTTCATGCCGGGCATCTATGGTCGGCATCTATCGTTATTGGAATCGGAGTTGGGAGAACTCTACCCCGTTGTGCTCGATGCAACCCAATCGGGCGGCTGGGGATCGCGCACGCCCAACCATTTTGAATTAACGGAAACCGGTCAGCGCAGTTTGCTGACGAAATTGGCGGATACCGAGGAAGAGAGCGCTGCCGTGTGGGAGGGGCTGCCTGGATTTCAGTGGTATGCGGCCGTCGAACGTGCGAAACCGGGCGCGGAGGTGCTGTGCGTGCATCAGGAGGCGGACAACGCCTTCGGACGTCTACCACTGCTCGTCACACGCACCTTCGGCGCTGGCAAGATTCTCTTCATGGGAACGGATGGCGCCTGGCGGTGGCGGAAAGGGGTGGAAGACAAGTATCACTATCGGTTTTGGGGGCAGGTCGTGCGTTGGATGGCCTATCAACGCAACATGGCCAAAGGCGAGACCATGCGACTGTATTATTCGCCGGATCAGCCGCAGTTGGATCAGACCGTCATGTTGAACGCCAACGTGATGGAGTTGGGGGGAGAGCCGCTACAGAACGGAACGGTTACCGCGCGGATCGTCGCGCCCTCGGGCGCGGTGGATACGGTGCGCATGCCGAGCGTGGGGGAGGAATGGGGTGCGTACTCAGGCCGCCACACGTTACGTGAGCCCGGACGACACGAAATCACCTTGGCCTGCCAGGAGACCGGTGCCAGCTTGCAGACATCCGTATTCGTCCAGGGGGTGGCCGACGAGCGCCCCGGGCGAGCTGCACGACCCGATGTCTTGGCGGAAATCAGCCGAATTACCCAAGGGAAAATCCTGGATGTCCGGGACGTGCCAGCGGCCGTGCGGGCCTTGTCGGAGCTGCCAACACCCCCGGCCGTCATGCGTCGCGTACAATTATGGTGTCATCCTTTGGTGGGCGGGACGTTTGTGACCCTACTGGGCGTATTTTGGGTAGGCCGAAAAATGCTGGGGCTGATTTGATCTTGGACGAAGCGGTGTCTTTTGAGGAACCATCGAAATGTCACTTCAACTGCCCGATAGTTTGCTCCAAAAGTTGGACCGATATCGCACTCATGTGTGGCGCATCAAGCTGACCGAGTCGCTCGGTGCTGCCGCGTTGGCCGTGCTGACCGGCTACCTATTGGCCTTCCTTGGAGATCGCTGGTGGGATGTGCCTTCGGGTGCGCGGTGGCTGTTGTGGGGCGCCGCCGCCATGGCGTGTGCTCTGATTCCCTGGCAGTTGTATCGCTGGATTTGGTGTCGGCGGACCCACGAGCAGGTGGCCCGATTGCTAGGCCACACGGCACCCGCGATTGGGGATCGTCTCTTGGGTGTGTTGGAACTGGTGCATAGCGATGCCGAGCAGGCGCGCTCCCCCGCATTGTGTCGCGCGGCCGTCGAACAGGTGGCTCACGATGCGGCGGACTGGGATTTGCCGCAGCACGCGCCCAAGTCCTATCATCGGCGACTCGCGGTTTCGGCCGGCGCGTTGGGGGGGATCGCCGTTCTTCTAGCTGTAGCCGTTACCCCTGCGGCCTGGAATGCCTGGCAGCGATTCTTGGCACCGTGGTCCGACCTGCCGCGGTACACCTTCGCGGCGGTCGAGCGGTTGCCTGGCCAGATGGTCGTGCCACATGGTGAGCCGTTCACGCTGTCCGTTGGTTTGCAGGCCGATTCCTGGTGGCGTCCCCATTTTGGACGTGGTACGCTCGGCGGACGAATGCCGATCGTTGCCAATTTGGCGCAGGATGGATATGCCTTCCAATTGCCCGCGCAGCTTGAGCCCGTGCGGTGGCAAATGCGGATCGGTGATGCGACACAGTGGGTGGAATTGATTCCGACTGTTCGTCCAGAGCTGACATCCTTGATCGCGCAAATTCAATTGCCCGACTATTTGCAGCGTCCGAATGCCTCACAGCGTGACGTGCGTGGTGGTGCGATCTCCATCGTGGCCGGCAGCCGGGCGCAATTCACGGCTAGCGTCAATCGCGACTTGGCGGCGGCCATGGTGAATGATCAGGCCCGCACTCCGACCGATCGCACCATTTCCAGTCCCGAATTGCCAATCGATGAATCCAAGACGTTGGATTTTTCCTGGCGCGATGTGTTGGGGCTATCCAGTAAGGAACCCTTTCGACTGAGCATCACGCGGAGCGATGACGAGGCTCCGGTGATCAGTTGCGAAGGCCTGGCCCGTCAACAGGTTGTATTGGATTCGCAACAGTTGCAATTTAAGGTCAAGGTCAATGACGATTTTGGTATTCGTCGCGTGGGAATGGAGTGGCAGCCGATCCGTATGCCGGGACAATCCGCCGGCAAGCCGGGGGAACAGATGCTGGCCGCCGGCGGCGCCGAACAAGCGACGATGGATGTCGCAGGAACTTTCACCGCCACAGCCTTGGGCATTGAACCGCAGCCGCTGCAATTGCGTCTGTTCGCTGAGGACTATTTGCCCGGTCGCGAACGCGTGTATTCGTCGGCCTATGTGATGTACGTCCTGAACGCCGAGGATCACGCCATCTGGTTGACCGAACAATTGAACAAGTGGCACCGACAGGCGCTGGAAGTTCGCGATCGCGAGCTGCAGCTGTATGAGACGAATAAGCAGTTGCGCGAACTGTCGCCCGAGGACCTGGATCAACCGGAAACCCGCAAACAAATTGAAAGACAAGCGGCAGCGGAACAGACCAACGGTCGGCGGTTGACCTCGTTGACCGGATCCGGAGAGGATCTGATCCGACAAGCCTCTCGGAATCCGGAGTTTGGCGTGGGGCATCTAGAACAGTGGGCGGAAATGCTGCAGATCCTCCGTGATATTTCGTCCAATCGCATGCCGTCGGTCTCCGACTTGTTGCGCGAGGCGGCTCAGGCGCCACAAGTGGCGGCCAATCGACGCGGTCCGTCGGCTCCTGCCGCTGGGTCGATTCGTCGCTCGCTGAACGGAAAGCCCGGACAAACAGAGGACCCCAAAGGCAAGCTGCCACCGGCCGCGCCGCAGGTGGTCGATGCCGAGTCGAACCAACAACCACCCAGCCAGGATGACACCGAAGACGAGCAAAAGAAGAAAGCGGGTGCAGGCGGTCTGAAACTCCCCGTGACGACCTTGGCCGGTGACGGAAAGTCTAAAGGTAAAAAGAATCCGCCAAGTCCAGCAGGCGACAAAATGGAGCAGGCCGTCGAACGACAACGGGATCTGTTGGCCGAATTCGATCGGATTGCCAATGAACTCAACAAGATCCTGGCGAATCTGGAGGGGAGTACCTTGGTCAAACGGCTGAAGGCTGCTTCACGCCAACAATTGAGAATCGCCGGGAGTATCTCCGACATGATCACTGCGGCGTTTGGCCGCGCTGAGTCACAACTCGACGAATCGTCTCGGCAGTCGTTTCGCGAACTGTCCGCCGAGGAGTCCACGGGGAGTATCAAAGTTTCGTACATCATGGACGACCTGCAGGCCTATTTCGAACGGCGGCCGTTCGTGCGCTTCCGCGCGGTTTTGGACGATATGAAGAAACAGGATGTCGTGGGCAACCTGCGACAACTGGCCGATGAGCTCCCCAAAGAACACGGCCTGGGGATCGCGCAATGCGAGTTCTGGTCGGACAGCCTCGATCGCTGGGCCGAGGATCTGGTCGACCCTGCCGGCAGCGGTTCGTGCCCGGGCTGTAAGTCGTCGGATAGCTTGCCGCCGTCGGTTGTTTTGGAGGTGCTGCAGATCCTTGAAGGGGAAGTGAATCTACGCGAAGACACGCGCGTGACCGAGCAGGCTCGCACTGCCGTGGAAAAGCCAGAGTATGGCGAGCGCTCGAAGGGGCTGGCCAAGCGGCAGGAAACCCTCGGCGATCGAGTGGCTAAGGTAACCGAGCGCATTCGCGAATTACCGGAAGGGGGCAAACGATTCGCGTACGAAATCAACTTGCTCAATGCGGTTCATGGCGTGATGGGCGAGGCGCGTGAGATACTCGGTCGTCCCGATACGGGCTCGCTGGCCGTGGCGGCCGAAACCGAGGCCATCGAACTCTTGCTCCAGTCCAAACGCATCAACCCCAAAGGAGGCGGAGGGGGCGGATCATCGCCAGGGGGCGGCGGTGGTGGCACCACGACGGATTCGGCCATTGCCCTGTTGGGAAAGGGCGCGAACACCAAGGAGGTCCGCCAAGATCGTGGCGTGCAACATAGCAGCGGCACAACCGGCACCGTGTTGCCAGAGGAATTCCGAGCAGGCCTGGACCAGTACTTGAACCGACTTGCCGAGCCCGAGGGTTAGTGCCATGTTAAAACCTGTCATCTCGCTTGACTCGTTCCCAGGCGGCTTCCGCACTACAAGCACGTGGCGCAAGCCAGTGAGCAAGCACGAGCGTCCAACGGGGCCAGTGACCTATTCATCGGCGCACTCCCTAGACGTCGGGATGCGTCCGCACTCCTGCCGATCGCCGCATAACCCTCAGTTGCGTGGGACTCACTCGCTTGCGCTTCGTGCTTGTAGTTTTATCTCGATCCCAGGCGGGAGCCTGGAAACGCGCGTCAAAAAGCCTTCACGGCGTTGCTCTTCGGGGCCCGAGCCTAACTTACGTGGCACGTACAGGGCTTTGCCTGGGAACAAGTGGTATGGGACACCCTACACGCCTAAAATCAAAAAGTTGAGACCTCTATGAGATCGACAGCCACCATCATCGTCACCATGCTCGTCGTCGTTTGGCCGTGGTGCGTCAGCGGCGCGGAACCAGACCATAAGGACGCGCCACGTGGCTATGAAGACGCGGCAACAGCCGCACAACCGCAGGAGCCAGACGCCGCCGCCGATGAACTCCCCGAGGGACTGCCCGAAGCGCCGCAGGAGGGCGATCTGCGGATTGAGGTTGACGTTGCGGCACCAGTGCCGCCGGAAGCCGTCCAACCTGAACCCGACGCGGCGATGCTCGAGATGGAGAAACAATTACGGCCGCAAATCGTTGCGATGGCCAAGTCCGAGCTGTCCTTCATGCGTCAAATCTGCGTCCCTAGCGAAGAGGAAGACGCGCGGATCATCGACGCGATGAAAGGTCCCGTGCGGGATGCCACCCGTCAAGCGGCCCAGGCCCAGGCGGGCCCCGAGGGAAATGGAAGGGAGCGCCGCATGGTCGTGGGGCACGTCAACGGGCGTGTCGTGATGGCCGGGGTCTCCGCGCGGCAGGTGATCCAACAGGGGCTGACCGAGGCCGTGCGTCAGGTGATGTCCGAGCCAATGGCGGAGCGATATCAGGCGGAATTGGACGATCGCCAAGTCTTTCGGAAGCGAGCATTAGCGAAGAGTCTTGTGGCCAGCTTGGATGAAATGCTGGAGCTGTCCGTACAACAGCGAGCCGAATTGACCGAGTCCTTAATGGCCAATTGGAATCGCGACTGGGAAATGGTTATGAATCAGCTCATGCGACATAATCGGGGTTACGTTCCGGAAATCCCCGACAATCTGATCGCCCCGACGCTGTCCGATCACCAACGTAAGGTGTGGAACCGACTGCAGAAAATTGGGGGCCAACAATTCGGTGGGTTTGTGGAGAACAACTGGCTGGATCAGTTTGGTGGCCAGATTGGCGACAATGCCGATAACGGTAACGAACCCGATCCTTTTGCCGAAACCGAGCAAGGGTAATGCGATGAAGCAACCCAAACAACACAGGATTCGTGCCCCCTGGATATGGACCGTAGCGTTGGCCTTTCTGGCGGGCTGGGGCAACCACGGCACGGCGATCGTCGTGGCGCAGGTTATTGAGTTCACCGAGGTCGATCCGGCGCGACAGAACGCAGCGGCGGATCTCCAACAGCGTGGTCAGTTCGAATTGCCCGACAACTTTCTCGAGGCCCAAATCATGGGTGGTATGGGCGGCGGCGAGAATCGAGGCATAGAGGCCGTGCTGAATGAATCCTTGCAATTGCGGATCGACTCGCTGGATCGTGTCTGTTTGTTTTCGGACTCGCAACGTCAAGACCTGGAGTTTGCGGGGCAGGGGGATATTCGACGGTTTCTGGTGCGTGTGGAGCAAGCCAAGGATAAGACTTTCAAGTTGCGAGAATCCCTGGAGCCGCTGGATCAAGAGAAATGGCAAAAGCTATGGCAAGAGGTGTGGCCCATCACACAGCCATTGCAACAACAGGTGCAAAATGGTGTCCATGACACGGACTCGCTTTTTGGCAAAGTTGTGCGCTCATTGCTCAGTCCAGAGCAACAATCCCGATACGATGTGGAGCGACAAGAGCAGATACGATTTCGTTACCACGCCATGATTGACCAATTTGTGGCCGATATTTGCGAACGGATGCCGTTGACCGTGGTCAATCGAGAAACACTCATTCGAATGATCCGAGAGTTGCCGGAACCAACGCGGATTCCCGGCAATGACGGGATGGCGAGTTACTACGTGGCTTGGAAGATCTCGCAGATTCCGGAAGACCAGCTTCGACCCATGTTGCCGGACAACGACTGGAAATTGATCAGCCGCTTTATGGGACAGGTTCGCGGCATGTCCGAGCATATTAAGACCCAATACGGCCAGTAGAGGAATTTCTTATGTTGACGCCAGGCGAAGCGATCGTACGGACACGGTGTTTGGGGATGTGGGCTGTTGTCGTCGGGCTGGCATGGGCCCATACGTGTTGGGCGCAGTTGGACTTGGGGGCGCGACACGGCGATGTCGTGCCACGTGATGTGCGCGAGCTGTACGATCGCGGCTTGCAATACTTGATCAGCACGCAATCGGAGGACGGGGACTGGAAGGATGGTCAATCGGGTCCCGGAGTCACGGGCATGGCTTTGATGTGCATGCTGGCGTCGGGCGAGGATCCCAACTACGGGGTGTATCATCAGCCGGTGATGAAGGCCCTGCGGAGCATGATTCGAGCCCAAGATGCTAACACGGGTTTCATGGGCGGTAGCATGTACGACCACGGTTGTGCCATGTTGGCATTGGCGGAGGCCTACGGAGCGGTGGATGAACGCCAATTGGCTGCCGAGGGTTCTGGGGACAAGCTCCGGCCGATCGGTGCGGCGTTGGAATTGGCGGTGCGTTGCGCCATGACGTCACAGAAAAAGAACTCCACCGGCGCGTGGCGTTACTCACCGGACTCGAATGACGCCGATACATCGGTTAGCGGAGCCGTGTTGGTGGGATTGCTGGCGGCACGCAACGCGGGGATTGAAGTCCCCGATGCGTCGATTGACCGAGCCATTGATTATTACAAGAGCATGACGTCCGATTCGGGACAGGTTGGCTATTCCGGGGGATTTGGTGGCTTTGACGAGTCGATTGCGAGGATCTCCATCGGCACGCTCGTGTATGCACTTGCGCGCCGTTACGACCTGCCCCAATACAAGTCGACCCTGGGCTACTTGCAGCAGCGCATTGAAACGGAGGGCTCCTCGGGGCATGGTGGCGCCGAATACGCGCACTACTATCAGGCCCAAGCCCTGTTTCAAGGCGATGTGGAGTCCTGGGAACGATGGAATAAATTGTTGGTGCGGCGTCTGAAGGCAACGCAACAGAGTAACGGTAGCTTTCAAAGTAGTTACGGCGGATCGGTGGGTACTTCGTTGTCGATGCTGGCGTTGGCGTTGAACTATCGGTTCCTTCCTATCTACGAGCGATAACCTGCCATGAGTGCCCCTGTTCGTCGGTGCGGTCGTCGGTTGCGTGTGGTATTGATTGGCGTCGTGGGCGCGATGCTGTGCCTGGCCTGGAGGCATGTGAGCCTTCATGCGCAGGATGCGGGTGGTGCCGACGTGGCGTTCGTCTTGCGCACTCGCCAGGGAGGCCATTTGGAAGGCGTGTGGCGGGATTCGTCTCGGGGGGATGCGTTGAGCTTTCATGCCCGCGGTTTTCAGCAGCCTTTTGACTTTGATTGGAACTCAATCGCCAGTGTTCGATCCACCGAGACCAAAGGGGCGGTGGTTCATGGTTTTGAGACCCCCGATGATTTTCTCTGCGAACTCGTCGACGGGGATCGCTTCATGGGCACCTTAAAGCAACTCACCGAATCGGAGCTGGTCCTGGAAGTTGTCGATGCGGGCCAGCTCCATCTGGATACCAGGCGAATTCGCCGTATTTGGCCCAGCACCGGCGGAAATGAGCAGATCTATGCGGGGCCGAATGGATTGGCCGAGTGGACGCAAAACGAATCGACCGCCTGGAGAGATGACGGGGGGCACCTCGTGGCCCAACAACGTGCGGCAACTATCTCGGCCAACCTGGGCGTCGCAACATCCGTATGCGTGGAAGTGGAACTCTCCTGGGTCGACAAGCCTAATTTTTCGCTTGCGCTCGGCGTCGATCCCGGGGCGGAGAAGGTGTTGAATGCGTTTTGCCTCGAAACTTGGGATAGCCAATTGGTCATGTTGCACGAGTCCTCAGAAGCATCGGCGATGGCGAAAATCCAGGAAGTCGATGCTACAAAGGGTCGTTTGCAGCTGACGATTTTTCTCGATCAGCAGCAGGGTCGCGCCGAAATCTACGCGAATGGCAACAAGTTTTTGGCCAAGTTGGAGACCACAGCCAAGGACCTTTCGACGCAGCCTGGTGTGCGACTGACCGATCAAAATGGTGGACTACGCCTCGAACGTTTGCATGTGACACGATGGAACGGCGAATTACCGGCGGCGACCCAAAACTCGGATGCCGTGACGCGGATATGGAAGACCAACCGTTCCGTGGTGTCCGGACAGGTTCAATCGTACGATCCGACCTCGCGGGCGTTTGTGATGCAGACAGCGGAAGGGGTTGTGACGGTTCCGATTCAAGAGTTTGCTAGTCTTGAGTTCACAAGCCCCAAGCCCAAGGAACCGTCTGATGCGCCGATCACCACGCCGGACTTCTGGGTTCGCTGTTGGGATGGATGTCGACTCGTGGGGCAGGTGAAACGTGTCGCCGACGGTCGCATCGAAATGAGCGTTCCCGGCGTTACAGAGAACGTGGTCATCACTCGGGGACGCATCGAAGCGCTGGTGCGCATGGATTCAGTACCGCGAGCTGACGGCCAACAAGTTGCCGACGGTGAGAGTCCGCCGGATTCGGGTGGTGCGAGCGAGGACGAGAGTCACCGGCCCGGTGCACTAAGCGGCAAGGGGCGCCCAGGTTCGTTGGTCTTGGATTCCGGTTCCCTCGCCGGTTGCCTTGTGGATGGACCCGGCGCGGATGGTGCCAGCTGTCTGGTATGGCATCCGCAGGAGAGTTATACCGCCAGCTCCATGCTGCCGGGAGTGTCGGGCCGTGTGGTGTATCGTGAAACGGTGACACCGGTGGCTCCGGCGGCGCCAAAACGAGACTCGCGTGCGAAACGTCGTGTCCTGATGGGTGGCGGTTTTTTTGGCGGCTTGGTGCAGGCGTTGGGGGCTGCCACACCCGCCGTGTCGCCGGCGCCAAATCCGACGCCAGCGGGGCCATCCGGATCGGCCATTTATTTGCGCAGTGGCGACACGTTTCC
>SXHS01000245.1 GCA_005773145.1 Planctomycetaceae bacterium
CCTGCCTGGCGGTGGCGTCGGCCTGCTCCGAGCCGCCACACAGTGCAAGCCGTCCACAGAGCTGACCCACGACCAAACCGTCGGCTACAACATCGTGCTGCGTGCCTGCCGGGCACCCATCACCATGATCGCCGATAATGCCGGCCAAGATGGCGGCATCGTCTGCGAAAAAGTGGCCGACCTGAAGGGTAACCAAGGGTACAACGCCCTGACCGATACCTACGAGGATCTGGTCAAGGCCGGCGTCATCGACCCCACCAAGGTCACCCGAACCGGCCTGGCCAACGCGGCCAGCGTCGCCACGCTGCTACTGACCAGTGACGCATTGATCGCCGAAAAGCCCAAGGACGAAAAGGCTGGTAAGAAGGGTGGACACGGCGGCGATCACGATATGTATTGATCCCGCTCGGACGGCCGGTCCGTCCAGCCCCATCCGCGAAAGTCCGGACAAAAAGCCCGCCCGCTCCCACCGAGCCGGCGGGCTTTTCTATATCCACGTTGAATTATTACTATTTAGGTAATCATTGTAATCATTGCAATGGGCCCGCCGCTGCGGCGGGCCCATTGTGGGGGTCGAAGACAATAGCGAAGGCCACTCGACCCAACGAATCGCGTCTCGCAGATTGGGCCGCCGACCGAGTCGCGACACGGCGGCGCGCCCTAGCAAACGGGCCGTTAACAGTTGCCGAGTCGGCTCAGATTGGCTAAACTACGGTCTGGTAGACGAGCGGACCGCGCGGCGTATGTGTCGAGAGTGCGCGGGTTCGTTGCATGCAGCCTCGAGTTATAGCGGACATTGAGGTGCGAATTATGACGTGGAGAAGTGCCGGTACGTCGAGCGTGCATGCTTGCGTCCCCTACGCCGTGGCCCTATGCGTCGGTTGGAGTCGCTTAACTCTAGCCGCGGCACCCGTGAGCGTCACCCTTGAGGTAAGCCCATCCCACGTGGAGTTAACATGTCCGGAGGCATCGCAGCAGTTGTTGGTGACCGGTGTCCGCAGCGACTCGGGCGCCAACGTGGCGGATCTGCAGACGGTGGCCGCGCAGGTCGGCCGCTTGACGGATTTGACGCGTGCCGTGCGGTATGAATCAGCCGACACCACGGTAGCCACGGTGGACAATCGAGGACGGGTGCGTCCGCTTCGAGATGGCCAGACCACGGTGCTGATCCATCATGGTGACTTGGTGCAGGAGATTCCCGTGCGGGTGCACGGATTGGCGAAGCCCGCGCCTGTGTCCTTCCAGCAGGATATTGTCCCGATCATGACCAAGACCGGCTGCAATGGCGGTGGCTGTCACGGCAAGGCCGAGGGGCAGAACGGGTTTAAGCTCAGTCTTTTTGGTTTTGATGCGCCTTTCGATCACGCGGCGTTGGTACAGCAGAGTCGAGGCCGTCGGCTATCTCTCGGAGCGCCCGAGCGAAGTCTCACGTTGCTCAAGGCTACGAATCAACTACCCCATGGTGGTGGTCAGCGCATGGACCCACAGAGTTTGCATTACGCCCGGTTCGTGCGTTGGATCACGGAGGGGGCTCAGTTGGACCGCGCGGGGGTTGTGCCAACTTTTAAGCTTGAGATTCAGCCGACCGAACGGTCCTTGGGCGTCAAGACAAAACAGCAGATTGCCGTGACGGCCGTGGATGTCGACGGGAATCGACGGTGTGTAACGGCCGAGGCGGAGTATTCCTCAAACGCGGCGACCGTTGCTGGAGTGGACGGCGATGGTTACGTGTCGGCGAACGACGTACCCGGCGAGGCAGCGATTCTCGTTAGGTATATGGGTGCTGTAGCCGTTTGTCGAATCACCGTACCGCGAGTGGGGTCCAAGTTCGAGCGGCCAGCGGAGCAGAATTTCATCGACCGATTGGTCTGGAACAAGTTGGAGCGGTTGGGGATCTCGCCGAGCGAATTATCCAGTGACGCTGTATTTTTGCGTCGTGTTTACCTTGATACGATCGGCACGCTGCCAACTGCCGAGGAAGCCCGAGCCTTTTTGGCGAACCGTGCTCCCGACAAGCGAGCCCATTTGATCGACGCGTTGCTGGAGCGACCGGAGTACGGCGACTATTGGGCCATGCGTTGGAGTGACCTGATGCGTGTCGATAAGGCCAAGATTCAGATGCAGGGTGCGGTGGCCATGAGCCGATGGCTTCGCCGACAACTGGCCGAGAATCGTCCCTACGACCAAATCGTACGCGACGTTGTGACGGCACAGGGAGACTCGTTTGCGGAGGGTCCAGCCGCCTTCTTCAAGGCCCTGGACACTCCCGATCTGGCCAGCCGAGCGGTCAGCCAGTTGTTCTTGGGGGTGCGCATTGAATGCGCCGAATGCCACCACCATCCCTTCGAGAAGTGGGCCCAGGACGACTACTACGCTTTCGCGGGTTTCTTCACGGGTGTGCAGCATGGTTCGGCGGCCTCAGGGGGCGATATGATGCTCGTATCGCAAGGCAACAATCTGAAACACCCGCGTACTGCAGCCATCGTTCCCACGAAGGCGCTCGGCGCTCCCGAAGCGAACCTCGAGGGACTCGATGACCGTCGCACGGCATTGGCCGATTGGATCACGTCGCCGGATAACAGCTTCTTTGCCCCCGCCATTGCTAATCGGCTCTGGGCACATTACCTAGGGCGTGGTTTGGTTGAGCCCATCGATGACATGCGGGCCACGAACCCGGCCAGCAACGAGCCACTGTTGGAAGCCTTGGCGCAGCACATGAAAGACGTCAAATATGACCTGCGCGCCTTCACTCGGACGATCTTGAATTCACGCGTGTATCAATTGAGTGCGATCACCAACGATACCAACGCGACCGATGAACAGAATTTTTCGCATGCGACCAACAAGGCGCTCCCCGCTGAAGTGCTGTTGGACGCCGTTTGCCAAGTAACCGGCGTCTCGGAGAAATTCCACGGCTGGCCCGAGGGATATCGGGCCATCCACGTCTGGGACAATTTGATGCCCAATTACTTTTTCCGTATTTTCGGACGTCCGGTACGGGCGTCCGTTTGCGAATGCGACCGGTCGACCGAGCCGAGCATTGCTCAGGCACTTCATTTGATGAATTCGCCGGAAATTGCTGTGAAGATTGAATCACGCCGTGGGCACGCGCGACGGCTGTCCAATTCCGACGCATCCCCCAGTGACATCATCGACGAATTGTACTTGTCGTGTCTATCACGCAACCCTCAAGCATCCGAGCGGGAGGCCATGTTGCGATTTTTCGCGAATGGCGACCGTCGCATTGCTGCGCAGGACGTGATGTGGACATTGCTCAACTCCAAGGAATTTTTGTACAGCCATTAGGCCACGAGTACCATTCATACCAAACGTTGGACTCATGAGACGAGTCAACTGCCGATCGTCTGCGGATACAAGGAGATCGACCGCCATGCAATTCGACTTGGGTGCTGCCGCCAGAGGCTATTGTGACCGCATCAATCGTCGCCAAATGCTGCGCATTGGCGGCATGGGATACCTGGCTGGCCTGGGACTGCCCCAATTGCTTCAACTGCAAGCGACGGCCGCCACCGGTCGGACGGCGACTGCCAAGTCCTGCATCATGCTGTGGCTGGAGGGGGGCCCCAGTACGATCGATATGTGGGACCTGAAACCGAACGCGCCCGCCGAAATTCGCGGCCCCTACCGGCCCATCTCGACACGTGTCCCAGGAACCTTTGTCGGCGAGCACTGTCACCGCTGCGCCGACGTGGCTGACAAGTTCACGATCCTCCGAACGCACAGTCATAACGACGGCGGACATCAAACGGGCACGTTTTATCTTTGGACCGGATATAAGCCAGACTTTCCCGATGGTGGTGGAGCCCGTATCCCCACCAACGTAATCTATCCATCGATTGGCTCGATCGTGTCGCGTGAACTGGGTTCGCGCGGTGCCATGCCGGCCTACATGAACTTGCCAGAACCGGTCAGTGCAGGGGGGCCAGGCTTTTATGGGGCCGAACATGGTCCTTTCGTCATTGAGAGCGATC
>SXHS01000246.1 GCA_005773145.1 Planctomycetaceae bacterium
CCCGACGACATGAAGCGCTACGACATCAGCCATCCCCGATACTTCTGGTCGGCGTTGAACTTTGAAAAACCTGAAGTCCTCGACTACCTGTATCGGATCACCGAAGACGTGTGCCAACGCTATGACGTGGACGGGATCGAGATCGACTACTTCCGGCATCCTTTGTTCTTCCGACCCAATCTGGACTACATGCCGGCGACGACCTGGCAGTTGGATATTCTGACGAGCTTTCAACGGCGCATTCGGGAGCTGGCCTATCGGGAAGGGAATCGGAGGGGACGGCCGATGCTGGTTGCCACCCATCTGCCGCTGAACGTGGAGAAGTGCAGGTACGTCGGGATTGACGTCCAGCGTTGGTTGGCGGACGACTTGCTGGACATTCTCGTCGCGGGCAGCGGCTACCAGCCGCTGAGCATGCCGATGAAGGAGCTCGTTGAGCTGGGCCACGCGCGCGGCGTGCCGGTGTACGCGAACATCAGCGAGTCGGGAATGGAGCAGTGGGGCGGGCGAGTGGAGGCGTGGCGGGGGGCGGCCGCCAATATTTGGCGCAGCGGCGCCGACGGCATCCATCTTTTCAACCGATTTCCCGCAACACCAGGCGACCCCGTCTTCGCGACGGCCGGAGATCCGCTGACCCTTGCCAGGCTCAATAAGGTGTTCGGGATCGACAACATCGCGGAAAACTACGGCTGCCTGGAACCGGCCGTCGTGCAATCGCAAATTCTGCCCGTGGAGTTTGGCAGGTCGGGCTTTCCGCGCGAGGTCAATTTGCCCGTGGGAGACGATATCGCGGCGGCAGCCAAAGCCGGCAATTTAGCCAACGCGATCTTACGCGTAAAATTTCTCGCACGCGCTCCCGATGACCAGGTGGAACTGTATCTCAATGGCACGCTCGTTAAGCCGGAAAGTGATGATCTGGAAAAGGGCCTGGTTACGTATCGCCCCGATCCCGGGTTGTACCATCCGGGCGACAATAGGCTCGCATTCCGGCTGACCGCCGGCCGGCCGACTAGAAAAACGAGTGTCAGCGTTGAGTCCGTCGAGCTGGACGTGGAGTACCGGTAACCCGGGAGGTAAACGACGCGGGCCAAGGGAGCGGGACAGGCATATTTTCCCGGGAGCCACGTTGGGGCAACCACCCAACAGGACGATGCGCCTCTCGCGAATTCGCCGGGAAGATGAGCCGGTCCCCGGCCCGTGAACGGTTATGCAAACTGCTTGGCCGCTTGCTTGAAGGCAGCCCACATGGCTGGCTGGCCGTAGACATCCATTGATTCCCTGACAAACAGATACGTCGCATCCTGCTCATAGGCCACTCGGGCATACTCCAGAATATCGGTCCGTCCTGCATGCATTCCCAAGGAGACAGCGAAAGGACATGAACCTTGGATATGAGACTTCGCGTCCGGGATAATGGTCTTCAGCTCTTCGGCTGATGCGAAGGTGTTAAAGGGAGCGCAGAGCGCGTCGATCAGGTTTTCACGCGTCCAGGTTTCGTGGTCTTCCAGATTGCCCAGCGGCGAGGCCAACCGTGTCGTTATTGCCTGGTTGGGATGGTTTTCGACCGGGATCGGCAGATACCAACAACTGTGCGTGTATCCAATCGATGCACCCAGGGAGCCAAGTTTGACGTTGGGAAACGACTCTTGCTGCGCTCGTCGGATCTGGCGCATGTAATCGGTCATGAACGCGGCCCGAAAGGCCAGCCATTGCGGATCCTTGTTGGGGATCTGCCAGGGATCGCGTCCCGTTTTGGTCTGGAAGGCCTCCACCATGTACTTATCGTAGCCCATCGAGTAATAGCCGTCGGCATCGTAGATCGGCACTGAAACGTCGCCCCCCTTGATATGGTCGATCCAGATGCCATCGGGTTCGTAGGCCAAGACTTCCTTGAAGGTGGCGACGCGGTGGCGCATCACCTCCGGTGCGGCCCAAGAGAGTTCCGACTTTGAGACCAGATTCAGGCGGTTGGTGCTGAGCAACTCCGGGTGTTCCTTCACGAAGGAGGAGTGGAGCAGCCAGCCGTGGGCCTCGGCTCCTTTGACCTCATGCCAGACCAGGAATTCCAGCCCGAGCTCATGGGCCGTCTTTTTGGCTGCGGCCATGGGGTCGAATTCCGCCAGATTGCTGGGGTAGGAGACTTTGTATTCCTTGCTTTGGAACATGGCCTCTCCACCGCGCATCGACCGCCAGACGACCGCGTGGAAGCCGGCATCCTTGATCTGCCCGAACATGCGGTCGATGAGTTGCTGCTCTTTCTGCTTGGAGACGTTGACTTCGTCATCATAGCTAACCAACATGGCGAATTTCATGGGTCGGGTTCGATTTCCGGCCCCGCCGGGGTTGGCCGGTTGCTCGCCGCCAAAGACCGTCTGCCCCGACATCCTCCTGCGCCCAGTCAACACCTCATGCCCAGCCAGGAAGGCCGCCCCGGCGGCGGTTGTGGCCAGAAATCTGCGACGTCCTAATTCTGTTGACGACATGCGTCCTGTCTTTCTACGACAATCGTATATGGTTGATTAGAGACCGAGGCACTTCTATTATCTGACTGAGGGGGGCCGCGTGTCAACGCATTGGTGTTTTGACATTCTGCTTCATTGTCTGGTGGCCGAAGTCGGCAGACCGTTTCCTTCGCAACAGCGTCGTTTTCCAAGAACCAACGTTGACAAGCTGAGATGACCCAGGTTGAAACCATGAACATTCGACATCCATGCTCGGCGATCGTGATCATGATTACTTGCGTGATGTCGGTGGCGCTGGCGGACGCGCCGCGCCTGTTACCGACAGGCCAACTGCCGAACGATGTTCGGCTAGCGCCACTGCGGACGTTGGAGGGCTACTTTCCCTTCGCGCCGGTTGACTCGCTCCAGCAATGGAAAACTCGCGCGGAGAAGCTGCGCCGCCAGGTGCTCCTGTCCGCGGGTCTATGGCCGTTGCCGACCAAAGCTGCGTTGAACGCCGTGATTCACGGCAAGGTGGAGCGCGACGACTACACGGTCGAAAAAGTGTTCTTCGAGTCCTTGCCTGGGCACTATGTGACCGGCAGCTTGTATCGTCCCAAGAGCATTCCCGCCGACCGAAAGCTCCCCTGCGTGCTGTGTCCACACGGTCACTGGCCCAATGGCCGGTTTTTCGAGCAGAACAAGAAAGACTTGCGACTGGAATTAGCCACCGGGGCCGAGCGGTGGGAGCACGCAGCCCGGTTTCCGCTGCAGGCCCGTTGCGTGCAGCTAGCCCGCATGGGCTGCCTGGTGTTTCACTACGACATGCTCGGGTATGCCGACAGCGTTCAATTTACTCCGCATACTTTAACGATCCCGATTGAGCAGTTGGGACAAATCAAGCCGGACCAGTTTTTCACGGTCGATGCCGATTCCCGCCTGCAAACGACGTTTGGCCTGCAAACTTGGAATTCGGTTCGCAGCGTTGATTTCGTTCTGTCGTTGCCGGAAGTTGATCCGGCGCGGATTGCCGTTACGGGCGCCAGTGGAGGCGGCACGCAAGCCATGATCCTGTCTGCGATTGACGAACGTGTCGCGGCGGCGTTTCCCTGCGTGATGATTTCCACGGCCATGCAAGGCGGCTGCACTTGCGAGAACGGCCATTATCTACGCATCGGCATGGGCAACATTGAGATTGCAGCGCTCACCGCGCCGCGTCCGCTGGGAATGACGGCAGCCGATGATTGGACGAAAGAGCTGAAAGCGAAGGGCTATCCGGACCTGAAGCATGTGTATGAGATATTCGGCCAACCGGATCGGTTGACCGCGACATTCAACGTTCATTTCGGCCACAACTATAACCACGTGTCGCGTTGCACCATGTATGGCTTTATGAGCCGACACTTTGGCTTGGGCTTCGACGAGCCGGTATTGGAGCGGGACTTCGCACCGCTGTCGATTCCCGAAATGTCCGTCTGGAACGACGAGCATCCGCGTCCGGCGGGAGATGCCGTCGGCCCGTCGCATGAACGCGCCGTCCGCATGTGGATGACCGCCGATGCCGACGCTCAGCTCGCCAAGACCATTTCAACGGAACGAGTGGACCTTGATCGGTTGCGTAGCACGGTCGGTGAGGCCTGGCGGACGATGATCGGCCGGGACCTACCCGTATCAACGGACATCGGCTTTAAGCTTATCGACAAGGCAGACAAGGGCGCATACCAGCAAATGACCGGCCTGGTGCGCAACCTGTCGGCTGGCGAAGAATTGCCGGCGTTGACTTTCTATCCACATTCGTGGAATGGAGAGGTCGTGCTGTGGATTTCGCCCGAGGGCAAGTCGAGCCTGTTCGATGCGGCCGGCCAGCTGATCTCACCGGTGCAACGGTTGCTGGATGCGCAGTCGGCCGTGGTGACCGCTGATTTGTTTGGCCAGGGAGAGTTCACTGCCGAGGGCAAGCCGGCAACTGAAAATCGCCTGCTCACGATGTTCGATCCCAAGCTGGCGGAAGGGGCGTACGCGCCTTTCACGTACGGTTACAACCCGCCACTTTTCTCCCAGCGCGTGCATGATTTGCTGACGCTGGTTTCGTTCATCCGCAATCACGATCGTGCGCCAAGACGAGTCTTCGTCGTGGGGCTTGCCGGCGCGGGTCCTTGGGTTGCCGCCGCCCGCGCGATCGCGGGATGTGCGATCGACCGCGCGGCGGTGGAAACAGCCGGCTTCCATTTTGCGAACCTCGTCACACAGCGGGACATTCAATTCCTGCCCGGCGCGCTCAAATACGGCGACCTGCCGGTGCTCTTGGCGCTCTCTTCGCCGCAACCTCTGTGGTTAAGTGGCGAGAACGCAGATCGGGCTGCATTGATTCGTGCTGCCTATCGCACTGCGGGTGCGGAGGGTAATCTGACGATTGCGGATCCGAAATCTGGTGATGGGACGGCGGCAATGGTCGATTGGTTGATGAAGCACGATCCCTAAACTATTTGCGCTGATACACGAGCTTGCCGCCGAGATACGTCCGCAGCACCTGCGTGTCGCGGATCTCGTCCGCCGGGCAGGTGAGGATGTCGCGATCGACCACGATCAGGTCAGCCATCTTGCCTGCTTCCAACGATCCAGCCAGATCATCGTAAAACAGGATGTAGGCGTTGTTGCTGGTGTAAAAGCGGATGGCCTGTTCGCGCGAGAGCGCCTCCTCCGGATGGAGTTGTCCTTCGTATCCCTTGGCCCGGCGCGTGATCGCGGTTCCCATGCCGAGAAACGGGTTATACGGATTGATGCTGCGGAGCGAGCCGATCTTTTGCATATGATCGGAACCTCCTCCGACCACGACGCCCGCCGCGAAAAGTGATTTCAGCGGCTGGAAGTAGCGCAGCCGGTCCGTTCCGAAGTGCGATTCGAGCGTACGGGCATCGAGGTACAACCAGATAGGCTGCATGTCGGCGACGATGCCCAGTTTCGCCATCCGCTGGATCGCGTCGGCGCTCATGAAATTGCTGTGCGTGATGCAGGGGCGGGTGTTGCGAATGGGCGTCGTCTTGTCAAGCTCCTCGTACACGTCAATCAGGTTCGTCACCGCACCGTCGCCAACCGAGTGCGCCGTGAATTGCAAACCTTCGGCGATGGTGGCTTGCACGATCTCACGCAGATGATCCTTTTCAATGAACAGCATGCCCCGATAGCGCGGATCGGTGATGGAGTAGATCTTGCTCACTCCCCACGGTTCGCGCATGTAAGCGCTGCCGGTGAGCATGCCGCCGTCCTGAAACATCTTCACGCCCACAATCCGCAGCAGCGGGTCCGTGCGGCGGGTGAGCGGGTTTCTGGCAATCTGCCGGAGATTCTCCCGTATCGATTCGATACTCTCGTTGGCCACACTCATGGAGAACGCGGCTCGAACGGTCAGATTTCCGGTTGCCGCAAGCTGCTGGAAGTGTTCAAGATCAGAGTTGTTGCAGTTGCGTTCGGTAATCGTCGTAAGTCCGACGGAATTATAGTCGTGCAAAAGTTCCATCAGCCGCCTTGTGTGTTCGCCATCACTGGCGACGCGGTCGGTGGACTTGATCTTGAGGTAACGCCTGGTGCCTCCGCGGAGGATCCCGTTGGGTTCGCCCGTCTGGGGATCCTTTTCGATCTGCCCTTCCCCCGTGATGCGGAAATCCTTGTCGATACCCGACAATTCCAGCGCCAAACTGTTGACGGATGAATCGGGGTGGGTCGAAAAGACGACGGCATGTTTGGGCGCCGCGGCGTCCAGTTCAACCTTCGTTGGATAGCGCTGCTCCTTGAGCCGTGTGATGAATACCTGATCGACGACGATCCAACCGCCTTCGGGAACCACCTTGGCGCGGGCGCGAATGTAGTCCAGCACGTCGCCCATCGACTCCATTTGCCCAACGGCGTGGTCGAACTCGTAAATGCTCGCGTCGTTGGGATGCGAATGCGAGTCCATCAGGCCGGGCAGGACCATCTTTCCGCCCAGATCGATGACCTCGGTATCATTCCCCTGGAGCGCCAAGATCTCGTTGCTCGTGCCAGCGCGGAGAATCTTGCCCCCTTTGATGGCGAGCGCCTCGGCGATGGTGAACTCATGATCGACGGTGGCGATCTTGCCGTGGATGAAAACCAGATCAGCCATTTCGGCCGCGGGCGCGGCAGCGGCGCAAATGGCAATCGCCAGCAAACTCCGCAGATCACCATATTTTCCAAACATGCAAGTTACCTGCCTTTGGCAGCCCGTTGACAAATCGGAAGATGCCATTGGGCGTCTGCATCCAGTGGAAACATCGGCCGCGGCACATGCGAGAACTTGTACCGGGGAAGATTGTAAGACACGACGCCCGGACAATCGGCTCGGAACACCGCTTTGGCGACATGGCCATAGGTCACCTTGAATCCTACGCCCGTTTTGAGCGTCACGATCTTTGCCTCAAACGGCTCAATGCCTGCTTTGCGGTACAAGGAAGGTTGCGGTCCCATGATTTCGCAATCGGTCAACACCAGGCGGAGATTGTCAATTCCCAGGCAGACGATGCCTCCGGTTTCGGCCATCGGCTCGGCGATGAACTTGCCATCGTTGGTGATGGGGCCTTCCGTAATGCAGAGCACCTGGGCCGTCACCGTCAACGGAACGCAGTACATTGTGTCGCGCTTGCCGCCCACCCGGACGGTCACGGTGTCCCCGACCAAATGCTTTTGGACGATCGAAACGGCTTCCGGGTCGGGCAGATGGATAAGCACCAGGCCGTCCACGTCATGGCGCGATGCAAGCAGGGCCTCCAGCAACACCGTATTATCGCCCGGAGCCCCCCCTCCGACGGTGTCCGCCGAGTCGGTGATTACCACGGGACATCCATCCACCGCCGCCGCCCGGCGAATCGCCTCGCGTGGCGGATACATGGTTTCGGGCAGCAGCCGGCAGCGTGCCTCCCAGCAGGCCTGCGCGAGCTCGCGAGCAAGCCGTTGGGCCAGCTCCGGATCATTGTCGGTGACAGCCACCGCGGCCCAGCCTTGCTCGGGCACATCCTGCCACGCATAACAGGGGCAGAGAGAGCCGGAAATTACTCCCTTGATCTGATCCCAGGCAATGAACTTGTCAAAAAGCTCCTTCAAGGCGCCTGAATTGGTTCCATCATCGGGGGGTGGAACCAAGATTGGTATCTTGTGGCAGACGACCACCGGTTTTATTTTTCCCGACAGGGTATCGAGTAAAATCTTGGCGGCCCGCATTCCCGTTTCGACGACGTCCACGTGGGGATGCGTTCGCGACCCAACCAAGGCCGTGGACAGCTCAATCATTTGTCGTGTCACGACGGCGTGACAATCGAGCGCCAGAACGATCGGAACGCGGCCTCCCAACTCCTCGCGAAAGACGTTGAGGAAGTGGCCATCCACGTCGGCGATCGTCGTGCCGGCCATCGCCCCATGGGGCGCAAAGCAAATCCCGTCCAGGCGGCCAGCGCTGCGCAACTGCTGGCAAAGAATGCCTTCGAGAAAGCCGACGGTATCGGCCGTAAGATGCCCCGAGATCCAGGTTTCGGCGCTAAGCAGCGGAATAATTTCTACATCGCTGTTTTTCCGCAGCACCTCGACGAAGCCCGCGATTTCGTCTTGACGATCTGATTTGTCGATCACGTCCTTGCCGATGGCCATTCGGCCGCGCAGGACAAAATCATCGGGAGCAACGCCCCGTTCGCAAAAGCTGTTCGATTCATGCCAAATTCCGCCAATTCCGATCCGCAGGTTTGACATGGGGCGCCTCCCAGAGTTTGCCGACGTGTGTTCCTTTAGGTTCGTGCAACGTTACTTATCGAGACGCCTCACGAAGATGTTGGCAAACTCAAGAGGGTCGCCGTGGTGCTGTAATCCGATCGGCCCTTCAGGCGGAACCCCGGGCACCGGACACTCCGAAATCACCGTCTTGCCATTGAGCACGACCGATACCTTCTCGCCACGCATGGTAATCTGGAAGCGATTCCACTGACCGACCGGATGGTCCGCGTTTATCTTGGGTGTGGCAGCGGCTCGGTTCTCGGGCGGCAGGGCTGTATTCGTTCTGAAGTCCCAAAGTTCTCCCGATCCGATCGGCCATTGCCAGATGTTGACTTGGGCAGCATCCGATCGCAAGAAAATTCCGGAATCTGCTTTGGGCACATCGATTTCGTGGGTCGACCCGTCGGGATTTTTTTCGTAGTCGCCATTTGGTAACACGACGGGCTGCTTCGTCGTCTTTTCGTAGGCGCCGTTCCATCTCCAATCCACGATCAATTCGAAGTCACGGAACGAATCTTGAGTCCAAAGATCCTTCGGGTCACCTTCGGCCTGGCCATCGTATTTCAGCGTCCAATCGCTCGGCTGCCAATGCCCGACAAGTCCCTTGTGAACTTGCCACCCGGACAAATCGCTGCCGTTGTATAACGTGATGAATCCTTGATCTGCGCTGGCGGTCTGCTCGGCGGTAATTGGCGAGTTGGGTAGCTCCTGCAGGCGAAGATTACGAAATTCGACGGGCGAGCCCTCGGATTCCAGACAAATGTATCCCTTGCGAGGGCTGCACTCGGACCCACGGGTCACGACTTTCCCATTCACGGCGAGTTGAATTGCACCATCGGTGCAAGTGATGCGGTAGTGGTTCCACTCCGGCGATGGCTTGGATCGGTGTTCGGTCGGAACCGCGCGCGACCCCGCGCGACCATTGCTGGGCTTCATGGTTGCGCCGTGGATCGGAAAGATGTCGCCATGCGATGTGAATTCCGGACCGTTTGGACCATCCTCAACCTGCACTTCGATGGCGCGATGAAAGGGCTGGCCCACCGCCGGTAACGCGTCCGCCCATACGAAAACTCCCGCGTTGCCCTTCGGTTGAAGGTGTCGCCACTCCAGCTCACAGATAAAATTCTGATACATTCGTGTCGTGCGAAGCTCTCCAATCGGTTTGCCGGTGCAATAGATCACGCCCTCCCGGGCGGTCCACGTATCGGGGGCGCAGTTCACGTTGACCCAACCGGCAAGAGTCTTGCCGTCAAAAAGAGGAGCAAATCCTTCTTCGCCGCTGACCGTCTCGGTGTGATGTAAGGTCAGCCAGGCGCACAGTACCATGGTCGCCAATCGCCTTGCCATTATGTTCATCCTTTCAACAAATGTCCGCCGGGTTGACCAGGTGATGTGTCCTTCGGCATTTTTCAAAGCAATTTGATGCGTCGCTGCCGATGGGCCGCTGTCAGCCGCGCCTCGTCGACCGCCGCGCACACCTTGGGCACAAAAATGTTACGGCAGCGATTAACGTGAGGAAAGCGAGTGGATGCTTAATCGCCATTGCGTGTACTCCGAGCTGCTGAAATCTTCCCGTAGAAGAACCGCTCCATTCAAGGATGGGGGCTGATCACCTTGCCATCGAGCTGCCATTGGGGATCGGTGGCGATCCCCAGGTGCGCCAGCGTCGTTGGCGCGATGTCCACCAGGTAGGCCGGCCCGGTGATTTCGCCCGGCTGGACGCAATCGCCGCTCACAATCAACACCGTATTGCGAATCTCCGGCACATCAACGCCGCTGCCGTGTTCGGTTCCTCGGCCGCCATGGTCGGAACAGACGACAATCAGCCAGTTTTCTTGGGGATACGTCTTGCGGTTGTGGATAGCGGCGATTACTTCGCCAATGGACCCGTCGGTACGCTCGATGGCCTGGCGGTACTCGGCCACCTCGGGATGGAAACCATGCTTGTGGCCGGTCTCATCGACATCGCCGAAGTAAAGGAACATCGCTGTAAGATCGTCCTCGGCGAGAAGTCTTGTCGCCTCGCTGGCGCTTTCGCTATCCAGTTGGGGAGTCAGGCGAGTCGCGTCTGCGGGCCCGACGATGCTCGCATTGATGGGCGGCCAATTGGCAATCGAGATCGTGAGGGACTCTGGCCGGGCTTGCTTGATTCTGTGAAAAAACGACGGATAGGCCTCATACTTACTGTCATGAAACTCGTTGTCGAGCACACCGTGCTTGTCGGCCCATACGCCCGTAAGTATGCTTGACCAACCAGGACCGCTGCAGGTGTCGGCCTTCGTAAAATGCGGAGAAAGGATCTGTGCGACGGGCGAATAAACGCCATGCTGGATCAAGCGGTCAAGGTTCGGCGCCTCGGCGCGCTCTAATGCATCGGGGCGCAGGCCGTCGATGCCGATCACCAGCACTTTCCGAATGCTGTCCGCGGCAGGGCAAACGCACGGACACAACAGCAGCCCTAAACCAAGCAGGGACCAGCGGGCCTTACGCCTCATGCCTACCTGATTTGCAGTGGAAAAACCGCACTGCGGAAGGTATGCTGGGATGGGGAGGATGGGAAGTGGAGCGGCCTGCCCTTTTTTCATATCTTCGGGTGTCCGCGGCTGGACGCAAACGGACCTGGGCTGTCGATGAATCGAATCGTTTCAAATATGAAAACGAACGTACTTTGTACGCTAGCCGGCCGACGCCTGTCAACATGCCGAATTACCTTCCCGAGTTGACTCCCGCTTGCCGAAACACTACACAATAGATCAGATTAAGCTTAGTTTCAAGAACATTCGATTAAATCAATCCCAGGTGTGGATCTTATCAAGCACCAAGGCAAAAGCATGAAGAATTCAAAGGAGCGACAGCGATCCGGCCGCCACCGTGTCCGCGAGCAACTCCAGGAAATGATCCTGAATGGAAAAATTCTTTCGGGCGAGCGACTGCGTCAGCAGGAGCTCGCCGCCAGGTTCGGCTGTGCCCTGGGAGTCGTCCGCGAGGCGCTCTTGGAGCTGAGTGGCCTCGGTCTCGTCGAGGTCGTTGACAACTCGGGCGCATTCGTGCGTGAGTTGAACAATCAAACCATCCTGGAAGCCTACGATGTACGTGAGGCGTTGGAGGGCATTGCCGCGCGCCTTTGTTGCGACCGCGCCAGCCGGCAGGATCTTCGCGAGCTGTCCCAGTTGGCCCAACGCCAGTACGAACTGTATGTGCAGTCCGAGCGGAAGAAGCACAATATCGAAAATCAGCTGAATGCCATGGACAGGCGATTGCACAGCCGCGTGCTGGAAATATCGAACAACAAAATGATTCAGCAGGTTGCACTGCGATATCACGTACTGGACGCCATTTGGGCCCCGAATGACCGCGGATGCAAGGCGGTCTATGATGAACACCTGGCGATCATTCAGGCAATCGAAGACAACCAGCCTGAGCTGGCCGAGCAGTTGACTCGCCAACATATTCACCGGGGCAAACAAAGTCTGGAGCGGAGCATCGCCAGTGGAAAAATAAGACTGGCTTGGGCAAATACCGAGAGCGCCTGACGAGGGCCTGACGAGTGGCGACACCATTCTCTTCTCTGCAGTAATCGGCGAGTTATTCGCGGCGTTGAGAATGGGTGCTGAAGGCGTCAATTGGCTTGAGTTTCCCGTTCTGTTGGTCAGCATAGCTCTTAATTTTAAAGGATAACCTTCATGCATTACGGCGTTGCTGCGGCTGTCGGCAAAGTGTCGGTTTCACAGGAAGTGGATCCGGCTGACATTTTCAGTCATCTTCCACCGACGCGCTGTGGAGAACTCGATCGGCAGTACATGGAGGAGGTATTGTCCGCTGGTTTCGGCAGTTGGGAATCCGCCGATATGCTCGGGCGTTTTGAGGCGGCATTTGCCAAGCGGTTTGGGGTTCCTTTTGCCATCTCGCAAAACTCCGGCTCGGGCACTTTGTTGTCATGCCTGCTGGCCGCGGGAGTTGGCCCTGGCGACGAGGTCATCGTGCCGACCAACACCATGGCAGCCACGGCGTTTGCGGCAATTCAGTGTGGAGCAGTTCCGGTGTTCGCCGATAGTGATCCGCGAACATTCAACATCGATCCTGACGACATCCGCCGCAAAATCAGCCCCTTTACGCGCGCCATCCTTCCGGTGCATATTTTTGGTTTGCCGGCGGATATGGCTCCCATCATGGACTTGGCGCGGCAGCACAACTTGACCGTCATTGAAGACAGTGCGCAATGTTTCTTGGGCACCTATCACGGACAACTGGCTGGCACCATTGGACACGCAGCCAGTTTCAGTTTTCAGGGTTCCAAGCACATGACCACGGCAGGCGACGGGGGAATGGTGACCACTTCGGACGAGGACTACGGCAAAAACATTCGCAAGGCAGGTGTACAAGGTTATCGCGAAATCGGAGCCAAGGCAGGTTCCACCATGATACCGCGCGACAGCCGCCAGGATTGGAGTTACAAGCGGCACGATCGCCTGGGATACAACTTCCGCATGTCGTCGGTCCAAGCGGCACTGGGACTGGCCCAGCTTCAGCGGCTGGATTATCTGGTCGCGGCGCGCTGTTATATTGCGGCAC
>SXHS01000247.1 GCA_005773145.1 Planctomycetaceae bacterium
AAACAGTATGGATTGGACTCACCGATAACGCGTGATTACGGCATGCGCTGCTTGATGGCTCGTCGTCTGGTTGAGGCGGGGGTGCGTTTCATTCACATCTTGCCGCCGCAGAAGAAAGACGGTGCTGGCCCCTGGGACCATCACGGCCGTTTGAAGTCACAGATGGAGAGTTTGAGCCCGCAGATCGATCAACCCTCGGCCGCCTTGATTCAAGATCTGAAAAATCGCGGGCTGTTGGAGCAGACCATTGTGATTTGGACTGGCGAGTTCGGACGATTGCCCATTTCGCAAAATGGCGATGGACGCGACCACAATCGCAATGCCTTCACGCTGTTGGCGGCTGGTGGCGGCTTTAGGGCCGGCTATGTGCATGGAGCTACCGACGAGCTGGGATACGCGGCGGTCCAAGATCGCGTGAGTTGCCATAGCTTGCACGCCACCATTTTGCAACAGTTGGGGATCGATCACCACGCGCTCACGTATCGACATAATGGCCGCGATGAACGGTTGACCGACCCCGAAGTAACCGGGGCCGAAGTGGTTAAGGCGCTCTTGGCATAATATCCAGCAGTTCCACGGCCGCGCGAACACGGGTGGCCGTGTTTGCCAAGACGGTTCGTCAGTGCGTTTCCCCGTTTGTTTCGTCCGTTGGCCCTCTTTGTGCGTGGGCGTTCCCCCAGACCGCGAAGTAGCGATTCCCCACCTGTTCCAAGCGGTCCAAAGGAACCCGGTACAGCTTGCGGATCAGATCGGCGTTGACCACCGCCGATTTCGATCCACAGTCCACGACTTGTCCTTGATGCAAGGCCAGCACATGCTGGATCTCGGGGATGAGCTCTTCGATATGGTGCGTCACCATGATCACGGAGGGTGTGCGGGGGGCTGAACGCAGCAGGCCGGACAGCGATGTCAAGAACCGCTCGCGAGCTCCGGGATCCAGCCCCGCGCATGGCTCATCAAGCACTAACAAATGGGGCTCGGCCATTTGGGCACGTCCAAGCAGGACGAGCTGCTGCTCGCCTTGTGACAACGTCCCGAAGGCACGCCGTTCTAAGGCCGATCCATCCAGCTGATTCAAACAGCTTCGGGCATCTTCGTAGTCCTGGCGGGTTGGTGCCGTGCCGAGAAAGAGTTTCAAGCCAAGTTGGGCTAACCGTCCCGACACCACGGTATCCAGGACGGTTTCCTCGGGCGGGATCTGGGGAATGACCGACGAGCTGATCCAACCGATGCCGAGTCGCATCTGGCGAATGTCGCCCCTAGAGATCCCGCAGCGCCGCACCTCGCCCCCGGCATTGGGCCACAGATACCCCGTGGCAATCCGTAGGAGTGTCGTCTTGCCGCAACCATTCGCCCCCAACACACCCCAATGTTCGCCGGGCTGTAAGGCCCACGAGACATCGTGAAGTATCGTGGTTTTCCCGAGGCGATGAGAAATACGATCGAGTTCCAAGATGGGGCCCTGCGACATGGGTGGATTCTCGGCGGTAGGGAGGTGACGGTGAGGTGTTTGTTTGTAGCACGGCGCAAATTGCCGGAACGAGACATATTGTCGGTCACCTGGTGCATCGTCGCAACCGGTGGCTAGTACCGCGAAGCGGAAATGCTGTTCCATTAGAAACGGATTCAGTTCCCAAAACTAGCTCGTTCCTCAAAAACATGCGCTGCTCTGGCTCCCTCCACCTTGCGGCTGGTTGTACCACACAAGTTTGCCCCTAGGGGCCACATGTGGGGGCGGTTCCCGTCGTAACCCGAAGCGTCAGCGAGGGACCGTCGCGAGGGCCGTTCGCGAGGAAATGGAGGATGCTCGCGTTATTCATCACGCGGCTTGGGCGACCGACGTGGCGAATATCCCTCGCTGACGCTTCGGGTTACGGGTTGATTTCCTCGAGAAAATGGCGGATCGCTGCGAGCCGTGCGCAGCTGCACAACTCGGGCACCTGGGCACGGGCGGGCAAGCCGCCCGTGGCACCCAAAGATGTCCCGTGGCACCCAAAGATGTGTGGTACAACGAGCCGCAAGGGGGAGGGGGCCAGATGGAAGCACATTTTTTGGGACACAAGCTTGACGCGGACATGTACAAGTGGATAGTATAGGCGAGCGAGGTCACGGAAAGGAGGGCCGAGATGTTAGCCAAGTTGCACACGTTTTCTCTAGTGGGGATCGAGGCCATGCCCGTGGTGGTCGAGGTGGATGTCTCGCCGGCCTCGATGCCGAAGACGATCTTGGTGGGGTTGCCCGAGGCGGCGGTCAAAGAGAGTGCCCATCGCGTGGAGCGGGCGATCGTCAATTCGGGATTTCTGCGCACGCATGATCGGGTTGTGATCAATCTGGCCCCTGCTGAATTGCCGAAACAGGCCGCCTCGTTCGACCTGCCAATCACGCTGGGAATTTTGCTGGCCAGCGGTCAGATTCAGTCGGATATGTTGAACGACTATGCCGTGATCGGTGAATTGTCGCTCGAAGGGCAGACGCGACCGACGAGGGGTGCGTTGTCGATGGCCATCGAGGCGGCCAAGGGGCAGGGGCTGCGCGGGATTGTGTTGCCCGCCGATAGTGCCGCCGAGGCGGCGGTCGTCGAGGAGATTGAGGTCATTCCGGTGAACAGTCTGACACAGGCCGTGGGTTTCTTGGTCGGCAACCTGGAGATACCCCCAGCTCCTTCCCACTTGGAGTTGTGGTGCGACACCCGCGCCGACTATGCCGATGATTTTTCCGACGTGCGCGGACAGGAGATGGCGAAGCGGGCTATTACCATTGCGGCGGCCGGGGTGCACAACGTGTTGATGCTCGGGCCACCCGGCTCTGGAAAGACCATGTTGGCCAAACGCGTGCCGACGGTCTTGCCCCCGCTCACGGCGGTCGAATCCATTGAAACCACGCGCATCTATAGTGCGATCGGCATGTTAAAGCGAGGGCAACCGTTGATGGCCGTTCGGCCATTTCGCTCCCCGCATCATACGATCAGCAACGCGGGGCTCGTGGGCGGTGGTCGTATTCCCGTTCCTGGGGAAATCAGCCTTTCACACAACGGCGTCCTCTTCCTGGATGAGTTACCTGAATTCGACCGGCGTACCTTGGAGGTGATGCGGCAACCCATGGAAGACGGCCTGGTGACGATTTCCCGAGCACTGGCATCCACGACCTTCCCCGCTGATTTTATGCTGGTCGCGGCCCTCAACCCATGTCCGTGCGGATATCGCAACGATCCGCGTCGTAACTGCAACTGCTCCCGTCCGCAAATCGAGCGATATATGGCCAAGATCAGCGGCCCCTTGCTCGATCGGATTGATATTCACATTGAAGTGCCAGCCGTCAGCTACAAGGAGCTGGCTTCTTCCCAATCAGGGACCACTAGCCAACAGATGCGAGATATGGTGATGCAGGCGCGTGAGCGTCAGAAAGCCCGTTTGCCCGAGGGGGCGATGCGTTATAATGGCCAACTAACGACACGCCAGCTTCGACAATGCTGTCGGCTGAACAGCACATGCCTCGACCTTTTGCGTGACAGCGTCCATGAAATGGGATTGTCTGCCCGGGCACACGACAAGATCTTGCGGGTGGCTCGGACGATTGCCGATCTGGATGACAAGGATCCGATCGAGGAACCGCATTTGAACGAGGCGATTAATTTTCGGATGCTGGATCGAAACATGTGGAGTTGAGTCGCAGCGTACTTGAATCAAAGTGGAACGGACGCATCATGGCTACGTCGGACAATCCAGACCCATCCCGTCCTGAATTCATGCGGTTGCTCGGTTTGGGTCCCCCCTATGCGGTGGCCGATGTGAAACAGGCCTATCGGGCCCGGGCCCTGCGACTGCATCCGGATGCGGGTGGGGATGCTAGCCAGTTTCGCCAGCTGCAAGAGGCCTACGAGCGGGCTCTGGCCTACGCCGAATTCCGCGCCAGTCGTATGACATGGCTGGCAGCTCAGATCGAGCGATACGCGCAGCAGGAGAGTCTCATTGCCGAGCTGAGGGCCCAAGGCATACACGTGGAGACGGAGTCGATCGATTGGATGAATCGTTCGTTTGGTGCGGATTTCGCGCAAGTCACCGAGCGGATTGTTGGTATTCACATGGCCGGTTCGGCCACGTTTGAAAACGCGATCGGACTGCTCGTTCAAGAGCAATCGCTGCTAGGCTCGCTGCGTACGCTCAACTTAGACCATACCCGTGTGGGGGACGCGGGCATCTGGTGTTTGCAGGTGTTTCCGAATTTACGGCGTCTGCACCTGGCGGGGACGCGGGTCACCGCTCAGGGGCTAAAAACGCTGCGCGCACTGCCGGCACTGGAATGGGTCGATTTGCGGGGTGCGGGGGTGGGGACATGGCGTCGACCGTTTCTACGGTGGTTCTATCGCCGCCTACAGGTTGCGATATAAGCCGACCTCTGGTGTAAATAGTCCAATAGCGTGCGCCGCAGGTCCCTTTGCGTATTGACGACCACATGCTCGCAGCGATTTCGGTGGCAGATATCCGCCAACGAGCGTTGAAATTGGTCCAAGGCATCCAGATAGGCGCGGCGGATGTCCTCGGTTTGGGAGATGAGGACCGCACTTCCTTCCACGTCCACAAACTTGACCAACCCCTCCAAGTGGAAATGCATTTCGTCGGGATGCAGAATCTGCAGCAGGACGGCCTCATGCTTCTGATGACGTAATCGCTGAATGGCCAGTTCCAGCTGCGGCAGATCGCAGAAAAAGTCGCTGAAAATCACCACAATTTCGCGGCGGCCCAGCCGATTGCTGAGTTCCAGCAGACTGGCCGGAAAGTCGGTTGCGGTGCTTAAGGCGGTCTGCTCGAGGTGGTGCGCCATGCGTACGATTTGGGCCAGACTCGGGCTTGGCGTCACAAAGGATCGCAGCGTGGCGTCGACCACGGCCAGGGATACCTGGTCCGCTTGTCGCAGAATGGCGTAGGAGAGGGCGGTTGCCAGGCGACTGGCGTAGGTGAACTTGCGGGTTGCTCCTTCGCCGTAGCCCATCGAAGCGCTGCAGTCGACGACCATGTGGCAGACCAGGTCGGTTTCCATTTCGTATTGTTTAACGACGACCTTGTCCCGGGCGTAAAAAATTCGCCAATCGATGTGCTTCGGATCATCACCGGCAACATATTCGCGATGTCCGGCGAACTCAACAGCGAATCCGGCTAAGGGGGACCGATGAGCCCCCGCACGCCGGCCCAGCACGAGCCCCTGCGGCTCAAAGGAACAGTGGGCCAACTGATTCACCACGTTCACGTCCAAATAGCGGCTGAGTATCGGCCTAGCCATAAAGTGTCTCTGTCGATCGTAGCTGTGACCACTCGCTAGTCTGGCGGAAAACTGTGCGTGCCCGCAACCCAGGCGACCGTCGCCCGAGAATGTTGAGGCCCTGCGGGCCGACCTGGTTCCAAGTCTGGCCGTACGTTCGTTGGAGATTGCACGACCGGAAGACGACCATGGTCAACCTGACACCAAACATGGTAGTCTAGTTGCGGAGTCTGTGTAATTTGGGTCGATAGAGTAAATATTCGGCATCCGGAAAGAGATGGCGTTTGGGTTAGATGTAGTGCCAAGATGGTCATGGTGGTCTTGCGTGGGGGAAGAGGCATGACGGTACCAACGCCACATTTTTTGTTGTTTTCTGAAGCGGCCAACGCTGGCCCGGGTCGAGGTCGGGCCGCTCGTTGGCATTTTTGCCTCGAGTCGCCGGACGGCGAACGGCTTGTGGAAGCGATGGATGAGGAGGCCACACACGACGGCGAGCGGCTCGAGCTGTTGGCCGTGGTGCGAGGATTGGAGGCTTTGGACGAACCCGCTCGGATCACGCTTATCACTCCAAGCCGGTACGTGCATCGCGGCTTGCGTTACGGCCTGAAGGAGTGGCGCGACAACCAATGGTGCTGGGAGCGGTTTGGAAGCATGGTATCGGTGCGCGATCGCGATCTATGGGAACGGCTGGATCGCGCCCTGCAGATCCATGACGTGCGCTGCCGGGTCTGGAACGCGTTTCCAGTCGTTCACGCGCAGGATGCCGCACCCGCAATGGCCGGGAGCCTGGCGCATGAGCCCGTCGCGCCCGTGGGGCGAGAATCCGAGGCCGCGACTGCAGCGGTTTCGTCGATACGTGCCCAGGGTGCTCGGCGGACGCGCGCCCTGATGGCTGCCAGGCAGCAGGCTCAGCGGGGCCGGCTTTGGGGCACGGTGGTGCGTACGATGGTGGCCCGTTTGTTGGGGCGTCGTACATTGGCGAATGGCATGGCTGGTTAAGGGGTAACGATCGTGCACGCAAACGTTGACGGTGGCAGTATCGGCGCCTTGTTGGAAGGGCGACATGAGAACCCGTTCGAACTATTGGGGCCGCATCCGCTCAAGTCGGTGAACGGTCAGGCGTTGGCCGTACGCGCTTTCCTGCCGAATTCTGACAAAGCATGGGTCGTTCACGGCGAGGGGCAAGACCGTGTTCAACCCATGCGATGTATTCATCCCGCCGGGCTATTCGAGGCGATTTGTCCGGCCGATACCAACCTACCGCTTCACCGGCACTATCAGCTACGGGTGGAGGATCGCCGTGGCAAGATCGTGACGACCCACGATCCCTATTCCTTCAACCCCTGGTTGACCGACTACGACCTATACCTGTTCGGCGAGGGGCGTCATTGGGACTCCTACCGGAAGATGGGAGCGCATCTGCGAACGGTGGATGGTGTGTCGGGGGTCAATTTCGCCGTTTGGGCGCCCAACGCGCGTGGCGTCAGCGTTGTGGGGGACTTCAACGAGTGGGATGGACGATGTCATCCCCTCAAGAAGCATGTGCCGAGCGGTGTGTGGGAACTGTTTGTCCCCGGCATCAAAGTGGGAGAGAAATACAAGTTTCGCGTGACTCAACACGGCGGCACGATCGACAAATCCGATCCCTACGGTTTCTCTGCCGAGTTGCCCCCCCGCACCGCCTCGATCGTCTCAGATCTCGACCACTACCGGTGGGAAGACGAGGCCTGGATGCAGCGTCGGACTCAGGTCCCCCCCGTGCAGCAGCCCATGTCCATCTACGAGGTGCACTTGGGAAGCTGGCGACGCTGTAGCGTCGGCACGCACGGTTGGCACAACTACCGGGACCTGGCCGTTCAGCTCGTCGAATATTGCCTCGAAATGGGCTACACCCATGTCGAATTACTGCCGATAAGTGAACATCCGTACACTGGCAGTTGGGGTTATCAGACTGTGGGGTATTATTCGGTTACTAGCCGATATGGCACGCCCCAGGACTTCATGTATTTTGTCGATTATTGCCATCAGCACGGCATTGGCGTGATTGTGGATTGGGTTCCGGCTCACTTTCCCCGAGACGATCACGGACTACGTCGTTTCGACGGCACGGCGCTTTACGAGCATTCTGATCCGCGACAGGGAGAGCATCCGGACTGGGGCACCCTGATCTTCAACTATGGCCGTAATGAGGTACGCAATTTCTTATTGGCCAACGCACTCTATTGGTTCGATCGCTATCACATCGATGGC
>SXHS01000248.1 GCA_005773145.1 Planctomycetaceae bacterium
CGACGGACTGAACCTCCACCAGATGGAACGCAAACTGATCGAAGCGACCCTGGACCATTATGGCGGACATCGGGCCCGAACCGCACAGGCCTTGGGAATCGGCGTTCGTACGTTGTGCAACAAGTTGCGAGCCTACGGCTACGCGCCTCGTTCCAAAACACAACCCCAGGATGGTTCTCGACCCTAAGGCCGTTAGATGCTATGGAAACCCACGTCATGAACTATCGAACTGGCAACCCTTGCAACCATCGGGTTGCCGCCAATCGAACTCTCTCCCGGCCTGCGGCTCGTGCTACCACACGAGTCTGCCTCCGGCCCCCTAGGGGGCCAGAGGTGGGGGCGATTCCCCTCGTAACCCGAAGCGTTAGCGAGGGACAGTCGCAAGGGAATCGAGGATGCTCGCGTCATTCATCACCCGGCTTGGGCCACCTATGCGGCAGGTCTCCCTCGCTGACGCTTCGGGTTACGAGAGACATTGCCTTAATAAAATGGCTGACCGCACCGAACCGTATGCAACTTCACAACTCGGGCACTGGGGCACGGGCGGGCAAGTCGCCAGCGGCAATTCCTGCCGCAACGATCGGCAAGACCTGCCGCTTGCAGATCCGTCCAGGCGGCCGGGACGTGAGTACAAGTCGTTGGAGTTGCGACCGCAGTCCGCTGCACGTGTCGGTCTTGCAGGAATTTACCATGCTGTCAGCCACTAGCGTCACTGCCATCGGTCGCGACGGCACGACAATTGCTCATGGACGACCATCATGATACCAGGGCTGTTCCAATCATCGACCATCCCCGCACTGGAGCAAGTGGTCAACTTTGCCCAGAACCGGCATACCCTGTTGGCCGGCAACATCGCCAACGCGAATACACCGCACTATCGAGTGCAGGATCTATCGGTGGAGACCTTTCAACAGCGGCTGAAACAGGCGATGGAGACCCGACACCAGCCCACATCGCCAGGCGTACGTATCGACACCCAAGACGACCGCATGCGCGAGGTGCGGGAATCCATGACGAGCATTTTGTACCACGACGACAGCAACGTCGGCTTGGAACAGCAGATTGCCGAGATCAGCAAGAACCAATCGATGCACAATATGGCACTGACTTTCATGCGTGGTCAGTTTCAGCTGTTGGAAATGGCAATTAACGAACGCTTGTAGCCTACGGTAGTGGTCCAAGGAGGACGGCGATGATTTCCGCACTCGATATCAGTACGAGCGCCTTGGTGGCTGAGCGCATCCGCATGGATACTATCTCCAGCAACATCGCGAATATTTCCACGATGCGTCAGGAAGACGGACGGGCCGAACCGTTCCAGGCCCGGCATGTCATTTTCCAAACCGATGAGCACACGCGCACGTCACAGGGGGCCGTGGGAGTCAAGGTCAGCGAGGTGGAAACCAAGACGATCGAGCCCTTGTATAAGTTTCAGCCAACCCACCCATTGGCCATTCAGGATGGGCCGCGCAAAGGTTACGTGGCCTACCCAAACATCAATCTGACGGAACAATTTGTCGACGCATTGTCCGCCACCCGAGCCTACGAAGCCAACATTGGCGTGATGGAAATCAGTAAGTCCATGTCCGAGCGGACCCTTTCCATATTGGCTTAGTGACCGAAGATATCGAGGTCTCCCATGATACCCGCGATTGGCAGCTCATCGATCCAGGCGGCACAGGCCGCGCCGACCCTTTCTCCATCGGGTCTGGGTGCGACCGGTTCGGCGCAGGAACCCTCATTCAAGAACCTGCTCCTGGAAGGCCTCGATCAGGTCAATGCGATGCAAACGGAGGCCGATCAGGCTGTTGAACAACTGATTACGGGGGGGGACGTCAATCCAGCCGAGGTGATGACGGCCTTCAAGAAGGCCGAGATCTCATTCCGCATGATGATGCAGATGCGCAACAAGCTAGTGCAAGCGTATCAAGAAATCCGTGATATTCGTGTTTAAGGACCGCTGACGAGAGCCTGGTGAGACCAAATGGATACGATCAATCACGCGATCAATCAAATCTCCGATTTGTTTCGCAGCATGACGCCCGCCGCGAGGATCACAACGGCCCTGTTGTTGGCCGTTGTCGTCGTGAGCGTGGGGTACCTGTTTCAGTTCCATGAAGCATCCCTGGATGACTATCTGTTGGCCGGACATGCCTTCTCACAATCCGAAATGACCGCAGCCCTGGCCGCGCTCTCAGAGGCCGGATTGCGGGAGTACGAAGTCAAAGGAGCACAGTTGCTGATCCCGCGTGGCCAGCGCGACAAATACGTGGCTGCGTTGGTCACCGGAAATGCCTTGCCGGTCGACTTCGATGATTATCTCAAGGATGTTACGGATAGCTCGAATCCGTTGGAGAGCTCCGACTCGCGGCGCAGCAAATTGCGGCTCGGCGAACGACGACGAATGGGGAGAATCATCGGCGAAATCAAAGGAATCGAGAAGGCCACGGTGGCCATCGATGAAACCGAGACCACCGGCCTGCGACGGCAGCCCAAAGCGAGAGCGGCCGTCTATGTAAAACCGGAAGGGAGTGCGCCCTTAACGGAGGAACTGGCCTATAGCATCCAGCTGTTTGTAGCTGGACACAAGAACGGCATGTCTCCCGACGACGTGACGGTCATGGACCAAAACACGGGGCATTCTTTTGGCGGCCCGGGCGAGGGGGGAGTGTCCGCCGCCCGCCGCGATCCGTATGCCGAGCGCAAACGGTCCTATGAGCAGGACTGGCGGGTCAAGATTGAGAAACTATTGGTGGACATACCCGGCGTGCGGGTGCAGACCAATGTTACGTTGGATCCATTTGTGCAAAACGACGACAAATCGATTAAGTACGATTCCAAGAACGTAGCGGAGCTGCGCCGTAATGAGGTAAAGAAGACTGAAAAGTCCGGACCGAGCGAGAACGGGGGACAGCCTGGGGCGGATCCCAACGGCGTTACCGGGTCCGCCAATCGCGCGGCGTCACTGGCCGCTGGGTCGAACCAAGAACGCTCGGTGACGGAATCCGATGAACAGATTGATCAAGTCCCCTCGCAGGAGCACAGTGTTAAATCACGCGCCCCGCTGGTACCGATGAAGGTGTCGGTATCGGTATCGATCCCCCGTGACTACTATCGCCAGGTGTGGGTCCAGCAAAAAACGGCCGCCGACGGCAAACCTCCGACTGATCCACCGCCGGCCAACGAACTGGCCGAAATAGAGACCAAGCAAATCAACATCGTACAGTCGCAGGTCATTGGCATTCTGCCCTCCAAGCCGCTGGGAGAGGATAAGTACGAGCCTGTTTCGGTCAAGACGATCGATACACTTCCACCGCTCCCCATCGAGGAACCGGGTATCGGCGAGCAGGCGACAACCTGGCTCGGATCCAACTGGGGCGGCCTGGCCATGGTGGGGCTCGGAATATTCGCGTTGATGATGTTACGAGGCATCGCCGGCTCAACTCCGGAATCGCCGACGCCAGTTGGGGATGTTGCCAGCACTTTGTCGGTGGTACGTGCCGATGACGAATCGGAAGAGGGGGACACGTCCGATGGATCGGCCGCATCCGCCCGCGCCCGCCGCCGCTTTGCTGCCAATGAGCCCAGCATTCGCGACGAGTTGGCCGTCTTGGTCAAGGAAGATCCCGATACCGCCGTCGCCATTTTGAAGAACTGGATCGGTGAGGCCAGCTAGGCACTTCGAATGACCTACCGCACATGAGACCCAAGATGCAAAACGCAGATAGCCCATCCCGAAACAACGACACTTCCGACTCAGCGGTGATGCTCACGGTATCGCAGCCCACCAAGGACAGTTTGTCATGGCGTCGCGTGGCGCTGCTGGTTGCTGGCCTGGAGCCCGAAGCGGCCGACGCCCTACTGGCACGCATGCCGGAGTCCCAGGCCGCCTTGATTCGTAATGCCATATTAAATCTGGATGCTGTCGACGATGCCGAACAAGATCACGTCATGCGTCAGTTCCTGGGACGCCAGCAATCGATCACAAGCGGGGCCACGGCTCATGACGAAGGGGTTGAATTGCAGTTGTCGTTCAGCGGGCACCAAACCGAAACCGAAACCCCAGTCTCATACGCGTCCACCAGCGGTGTCGATGATGGGCACACGCGGGCCGGCCGCGTGGAGTCCGCCGCTGGTCGAAGCAAGGAGACGCCTCTCCCAACTTGGGACGTTCTACAACACGTGGACGCGGCGCGTCTGGGACGACTCTTGCATCGTGAGCATCCCCAAACGCTCGCGGTCGTGGCTGCGGAACTGACTCCAGAACGGGCTGCGGAGTTTGTCGCGGCGCTCCCCCCAGCGTTGCAGCCGGATGTGCTACGGCGATTGGCGCAACATGAGCAGGCCGCCCCGGACGTGCTGGCCGATCTGCGCGGCGAACTGGGACAGATGTTGGCCCGCGAATTGCACGAGTCCGCCCCCACCGAGAATGGACTAACGGCCCTGGTGGCCATCCTCCAATCGCTATCGGACGATCAGCGGGCGGAATGGCTGGACCGGTTGGCATTACACGATCCACAACTGGCTCAGCGACTGGGGCATGTGGGATCGCCGGACCCGATTCGCAACGCCCCCGAGACCGATAGTCGCCAGGTTTGGGCCGTGGAGCTGGACGATTTGGGTACCTTGGACGACAAGGACATGCTGACAGTGCTGCAGGCGGCTGGACTTGAATTGGCCGCCATGGCCTTGAGTGGTTCGAGAAAACGGCTTGCCGATCAGGTGTTGGCGCGGTTGCCAGCGCGTGTCGTGCGTCAGATGCGACAACGCATGTTGCACCTCGGCCCTGTGGTCCTGCGGGAAATTGATCGAGCGCAATTGCAATTGGTGGCTCTAGCCAACGAGTTGGCCCGAGATGGAATAATTCACCCCCCCAGCGTTCCCCGAAATCTGGCAATGGTCGCTTGACCGTTGACCCATTGAGGAATTTTGCACGCATGTCACCCGTACTCAAGACCAACGGATCACGAGGGCCCGCCTACGGCGACCAGGTGACTGCCTATCGTCTGGAAGACGTCTCCGAAAAGGCCCGGGAATTCTTGGACCAGGCCCAGTCACAGGCCGTTCAGATCATTGCGCAGGCCCGTGAGCAGGCTCAACAGATTCGAGCCCAAGCCGAGCAGCAGGGGCACGCGGCTGCCCGCACGACGGCGGAATCCAAGGTCGACGAACGGTTGAAACAGTCCGTGCAGACGTTGAGCGGAGTCTTGCGAGACCTGGGTCATGCGGTGCAGGAGTCGCACGCGGCATGGCTGCAACGCTGGGAACAGGGAGCCGTTCAACTGGCCATCGCCATCGCGGGACGAATCCTTCGCAGCCCCCTATCACCCTCGCCTAAAGTCCGCTTGGACTTGATTCGCGAGGCGCTGGAGTTGGCGTCGGGCAATACACAGATCATGCTCCATGTGTGTCCGCAAGATCAACCGATTATCGAACCCCATCTGCCTGAGTTCTTGGCGAGCCTGCCACAGGTCGCGAACCTAAAGTTGGTAGCCGACGCGAGTGTGTCGTCGGGCGGGTGCGTGGTCCGAACCGAGTTTGGAACGATCGATCAAACGTATGAGGCTCAGTTGGCTCGCATCGAACAAGAATTCATGCACGAACAACAACAGCCATAAGAAGAATGGCCAAGGTCGGAAATGGACTATCAAGCTCAACTCGCGACAATCGTGCCGACGCAAATCACGGGACAGATTGTACGAACGGTCGGCAATGCGGCGGCAGCGGCCGGCTTTCCCGCCCCCGTAGGATCGCTGGTCGAGATCGAACGGCAGGGGGGGACGCCCATCTCAGGGGAGGTGATTGGCTTCCAGAACGAGCTAACGTTGGTCTATCCCTTCGGAACCTTGTCGGGCGTGCGGCGGGGCCACCGAATTCGTTTGGTCCAAACGACGCGGTACTTGAAAGTGGGAGACGGCCTACTGGGTAGGGTGCTCAATGCGCATGGAAAACCCTTGGATGGCGCCCCGGAGCCGGTCTCTACGGAGCGTGTTCCCTTGGACGCCAGCGCGCCGGCCGCAGTAGAACGGCCGCGGATCGATGCACCGCTCTCCACTGGCATCCGCACGTTGGACGCCCTATTGACCTGCGGACGCGGCCAGCGCATGGGAATATTTTCCGGAGCCGGGGTGGGCAAGAGTACCTGTCTGGGCATGATGGCCCGCTACTCATCGGCCGATGTGATTGTGATTGGTTTGATCGGCGAACGTGGCCGCGAGGTTAATGAGTTCATCGAGCGTGATTTGGGCCTCGATGGCCTGCGGCGCAGCGTCGTCGTGCTGGCCACCAGCGACGAGCCGGCACTGCTACGAGTCCAATCAGCATTGGCTGCCACCGCAATCGCCGAGTACTTCCGCAGTCAAGGCAAGGAAGTTTTGTTGCTCATGGATTCGGTCACGAGATTTGCCCAAGCCCATCGCGAGGTCGGTTTGGCAGCGGGAGAACCCCCGACGACTCGCGGCTATCCGCCGTCAACCTTCTCGGCCTTGTCCCGGCTTGTGGAACGGGCCGGCCGAACTCGCGCAGGAAGCATAACCGCGTTCTATTCCGTACTCGTGGATGGCGATGACCCAAACGAACCGATCAGTGACACAATGCGTGGCCTGTTGGATGGTCATACGTTCCTCTCTCGCAAAATAGCCGCACAGGGGAGATACCCCGCGATCGACGTATTGGAGAGCATCAGCCGCCTCATGTCGGATATCGCGCCGCAGCCACACAAGGATGCCGCCCAAACCGTTCGGCAACTCTTGGCTGCCTATCGCGATCACGAAGATTTGATTTCCATCGGTGCCTATCGCAATGGCAGCAATCCAACCGTTGATACGGCCATCGCCATGCAACCCAGTATCCAGGCTTTTCTGCGACAGCGGGTCGACGAAGTCGTCACGATCGAGCAGGCCCGTCAGCAGCTGTTGGATTTGGCGGCACGCTGCGCCGGCACGCGAGGCTCCTCCGCCTCCGACGGCACGCCCCGCCCCCAAGCGGCCAACCAACGCACCTTGGCAAAGGCTTGATGACATGAACCGTCAGCAACGACTTGATCTGCATGAGGCCATTCTGGAATGACACGTTTTAAGTTCCGCCTACAACCCCTGCTCATGGTGCGCGAATCGACAAGAGACCGGATGCGCGTCGAATTGGCGCAGGCACACGAGGCCCTGCGGACGGTGGAACAGAAGCAGGCAGAGTTGCAACAAGAGCAGACGGAAATGCGAAACGCTTTACAGAATGCCTTACGCCCGGGCGCCCTGCCGGTCGATCGCATTCTATCCCTGCAGCGCTACCAGGCTTCGCTGCAAATACAGCAACATGGCCTCGAACACCAGCGTAAACAGGTCGAACAAGAAATGGAACTGCGCAGGCAACGCTTGACAGAAGCCGACCGTGAAGTGCGCGTACTGGAGAAGCTGAGAGAAAAGCAACAATTGCGACATGCCGAAGAGGAGTCCCGGCAGGAGGCCCAGGAGATGAATGAGGTGGCCTTGCAGCGACACCATCGGGCCGAGGTGAGTCCATGAACGCTCTACTCAGCGCCGTAGCAGCGGCCATCGCCTACGTCTGTGTATCGACCGTGATCAGTGGCACGATCGGTCTGTCCTACCTGTACAGCACAGGAAGACTCAATCCACGGACGGCTGGGCAGATCGTGCAATTGTTGCAGGGGACCGAATTGGTCCCGGCAAAGACCGAAGAGAAACCAGCAGCCGAAGCATTGCCCAAGGTGTCCATCGATCAGATCTTGGAGGCGAGGCTCAAGCGGACGATGGAGATTGACATACGCGAATCTCATTTGTCTCAAGGCCTAACCAACCTTCGCGGTATCTACGAAAGCGTCCTCACCAATCGAACTCGCTATAACGAATTGAAAGAGGGTTTCGACCTCGCCCTGAAACAACTGGAGGAACAGTGGATCGACTCAGGCATTACCGATGTGCAGCAGAAGCTCGAGCAGATGTCACCAGAACAGGCAAAAGAGCAGATTAAGTTGATGCTCGAACGGGACGAAATGCCGGTTGTGGTTGCGATTGTGAATGCCATGCCGGTGAATCGCAGCAAGAAGATTATCGCGCAGTTCCAGTCCAAGGATGAAGCTGAGCAACTCTCAAAGATACTAGAGCAATTACGACTCGGCGTGCCGCGCACGACGTTGATCCAAGACACCCGTCGCCGTCTGGCTGAGTTTGAAGCCAAAGTAAGCAAAGGAGCGGGCAATGCCAATTCCATCCGTTGATTCACTATCCATCGTCGGTCCCATCGATCGCAGCTCTTCCAAAGGGGCCCCACTGGCCTCGCCTCTCACGGCCTTGCCTGCATTTCAAGAACACTTGATGCCAACGGCCAACACGGTATCACGTGCACCCATGCGGGAGTCGACACCGACTCGGACGGATCGGCCGCAGCCCAACGAATCGTCGCGAAATTCGCCGGAATCGACATCCGAGTCGATCCCCCGCGAATCGAATCGTCCGGAAGCGTCATCGACTCAAGATGCGCCGAGCGCTGCTGATGAAACGCGGCCTGTGGACGACCGTGCGGACGACTCGGCGGACGACGAAGAAATGGATAAGGATTCCAACGATACAGAAGTCGCGACTTCCGCCGGGCCAGCAGTCGTGGTGGTCGCCGCCGAGCCCTTGGTGGAGTTGGACACGGCGAAGCATGGCGACGATGAGCCAAAGATAGCCGTGACAAAGGCGGAGGCTGTCACGACGCCCGAGGCCATTGAAACCTCTCCGCTGACACGCGAGGCCCAGGCAGAAAGCGAACCAGTTGTCGCTCAGCTTGACGGCGACGAGGAGTCCGATGCCGATCTACGGGCCGTGACTCGGCAGCCGGAAAGGACCGATCGTTTGGACAAGTCCGAACGCACGCGTTCGACTCGACACCGTAGCACGCCGGCAGCCGACGCCGCCAAAGACCCTCTAAAAACAGCCCCGTTGCCGGCGACCGAGGTTGCTACGGGCGAGACGCAAGTCACGGAGAAGGCTCCTTCGAACGAAAGCACCGGAGAACCGACGAAGAGCCGTCGCGCCGATGCCGGGGATGAAAAGTCCGTGTCCGCTCCGCCGTTGGCCAACGCTGGCAGCACCTCCGCCGAGGAACCGATCGTGGTGACGCCGCGATCGACGCGGACTCGTAAGAGCCACAATCGATTGCAGGTCACCATAGAGGCCCTCAGCAAGTCCACTCGTGTGGATGCGGCCGATCGCGTAACGACGGAGCCCGTGCCGGCCAGCACCGCAGAGGGGCCGGTCGTATCCCGTCCCTTGGCCCGCATGCTTGAGGCCCGGACGGGTCGCCTACCGGGTGCGGAAGGGGAAGTGCCGGCGGTGGACCAGGCACGCTTCGCACAGCGGGTGGCGCGGGCCCTCGAAGCGGCCCAGCACCGCGACGGCCCCATTCGCTTGCGACTGCATCCACCCGAATTAGGCTCTGTCCGTCTGGAAGTGCGCATGTCGTCCGGCGCCATGTCCGCCCGCTTGGAGACCGAAACACCCGCCGCGCGCACGCTGCTGATGGAAAATCTGGGGACGCTGCGCGACCGCCTGGCGGAGCAGGGGGTGCGGATCGAGAAATTTGATGTGGAGTTGAGCGATCGTCAGTCCAACTCGTATGCGGGAACACCCCAGCAACACGATCCTCGCCAACCCTGGGCTCCAACTCCAAGGACCGACCACGAACGGATCGCTGCATCCGAAGCCACTGATCTCACTCGGCCCGTCCGACGATTTACCAGCACCACGGAACTCGATGTCACCATTTAGGCTTTTTAAGAGTCTCGCATACCAACCGTTTCGATCCAAGGAGACCTTCGCATGACACGTGTACCAACCGCCACGGCCAACACGGCAGCAAACCCGACCACCAAACGGGGAGACAACGGTTTGGGGGACGTCGATCTGGACCAATTCTTGCAGCTCCTAATCTCAGAGCTGCAGAACCAAGATCCGTTGAATCCGCTCGACAACAGTGAGATGTTGCAACAGATCAGTCAAATCCGCGAGATCGGCGCCACCGATAAGCTCTCGAGTACATTGACGACTGTGTTGCGGGGGCAGAATCTATCGACGGCTAGCAACTTGATTGGTCAAGAAATCGACGCCCTGGCGGATGATGGCAGTAATGTCAAAGGACTCGTCGATCGTGTGTCGATGCAAGAAGACGACAAAGGTGTTTTGAATATTCGAGTGCATGTTGGCGATAAAAAAATCCAGCTCGACAAGATACGCGGGATCGGCGATGTCGATTAGGACGCGGAATGTCGTGCTGCTGAGAATAAAAAAATAGGGAGCATAAACAATGGGTCTTCAATCGGCATTAACAACCGCCTTGACCGGGTTGTCCGCGGCAGAAGCGCAGATTGACGTGATTGGCAATAATCTGGCCAATGCGCAAACGGTGGGCTTCAAGTCCTCCAAGGTGGCATTCGCGACGCAGTTCCTGCAGACGCTGGGGCTCGGGTCCGCCCCCTCTGCGGACAACGGCGGTACCAATCCCCGCCAGACGGGGCTCGGCGTTCAAGTCGCGGAGATCACGCCCAATTTTAGTCAGGGAACGGTGGAAGTCAGTACCAATCCGTCGGACTTGGCCATCCAGGGGGACGGGTTCTTCATGGTGGAGGGACCGTCCGGCGAACGTCTCTATTCGCGTAACGGCATCTTCAAGATCAATTCCGATAGCGAACTCGTGACCCTATCGGGGAATCGGCTACTTGGGTTCGGCATTAACGACAATTTCGAGTTGCAGACCACCCAGCTTGAGCCAATCCAGATTGCGATCGGCGGTGCGGCCGTGGCCCAAGCCACGCAGAATGTCAAAATGGAAGGTGTGCTGACGCCGATCGGTGATATTGCCAACACGGCCGGCGTGATCGAAAGCGCTCGAATGACCGACTCGGCAGTGCCACGCGCCGACGGATCGGCGGTCGGCGTGGACGTGGCACCGCTTCCAGTATTTGGTGGATCCGTGGCCACCGCCAACGCCGCGGGCGGATTGACCGGGGCACAAACGTATCAATATCGATTGGCGTTTGCCGACGCGTCGGGAACGGAGAGCGTCGCGTCGGGCCCCATCTCCGCCACGTTGGGGGCCAGTGACAATCAGGTGACCTTAACCGGACTGCCGACCAGCACGCTTTA
>SXHS01000249.1 GCA_005773145.1 Planctomycetaceae bacterium
CGGCGTCAGCTCAAGTCTCAGCTCATCAATATTCAGCATGGGCTGGTCGGACCCAATGGCAAGGCGGGCATTGCAGTCGCTGCGGATGAAGCCGCGCGGCCGGTTGTGTCCGCGATCGCCTCCGACATAAGCCAACTTTTGAAGCAGCTCGACGATGAGCAGCTATGGGAACCGGATCAAGTGCAAGAAATGCTCCAACCCACGGTGGATGCATTGGCCGGTCGGTTATCGCCTCGGCCAGCTGCGGATTCCCAACCGAAGGACGAATCCACACCAGCCGAAGAAAAGTCCGAGGACAGCCTGGACGATGCCGTGAGTGTCCTGGATGGAAATTAGGCGAGCCGGGGCCCCCTTGGCGGGCTCAAGATTAGAAACACTATAGTTGATCGAGATCGAGGTCCCGTCCACGGCATGGAAGGCCGTATCGAGATCTCCCCTTCAAGAAGAAGATGTTCACAACTCCTCGTCGGCAAAAGGACTTGCCATGGCGCATCGCGCATCACCCTTGCCTGCCCCGAAACCTGTCGCGACTGGCATCCGCTGGGTTGGCCTTTTTCTGTTATCAACTGCCGGATGCCATGCGCTCATCGTGCCGATCGATTGGGGCTTAAGCGGACCATTGGAAATCACCGAGAAGGATCCGCGTGCCCTAAGGCCTAAGGCCGGACCGGACAAGTCGCTAGCAGCGAAAACATCACAAACTAGTGAAACTAAAGTCTCCGGAGGTCGTCAACCTTCAACCGAAGAGGCGCCTGCGGAACCACCCTCTCCATCTCCAATTCATTTGCAGCCGAAATCGGCATCGGACTCCCCCGAAGCGGATGCAGCAACCGACGCGCCGGACTGGCCTCAGCAGCTGGCTCAGTTGCAATGGCAACCGACAAGGGACAAGCCAGCGAAATCGTCGGCTACTCCCACTTACGGTTGGACCCATGCCGGATTGGAGAAACTGCTGCAGGCGCTTGAGCCTGCCGAAGCCCGCAAGGTCTTGCACGAAGCAGCCAAACAATCCGCTGGACCCGGTGGCGCCACGGCTGTGATTGGCCTGGCTCGCCTGGGGGATGTGGAACAGCGGGACCGGCTTGGCCCAATCGCTGCCAACGAACAGCTGCCACTGCCGACCCGACAAGCGGCGGTGGAGATGATCGGATACGGAGTCGGCGAAGGGGACCGCGACGATCAAGGGACGCGGCAACTCGAACCGCTCTTAGTGGACAGTCATCCTCAAATTCGCGCTGAGGCTCTATTGGCTCTGGCCAAGTCGACTGGGGACGAGGCCCACGCGCAGGTAAAGCGTGCGCTCGACGATCACGAACTCTCGGTTCGCGTGGCGGCCTTAACGGCGCTGGGGAGACTCCCGGGACCCGAGTCCCAGAAGATCTTGGTCGAGCGACTGACATCATCCAGCGAGCGATTGCGCGAAGCGGCCATTCATGCGCTCACGGAGTTCGGAGACGCGACGACGGTCTATGCCGCCGCGACCGACACGGCATGGCGTGTGAGGCGCGCGGTGGCTCAATCGCTGGCTGCGCAATGTGATGCCCGCTCCAAGGAAATCGCGCGCACGCTACTGGCGGATCGCAGTGCCGAGGTCGGGTTGGCGGTCGTCAACGCGCTCGCCGCATGGCCCCTCCCCGATGCGGGTGCGATCTTGCTGCTCGCCGCTGAATCCGATACGCCACGCATCCGACAAGCGGCCATCGGGCAATTGGCCCAACGTTGGGAGCCCGCCACAACCCTATCCATCGCTTCTGTGCCGCAAGCGCAGCACGACCGATTGCGGCAGCTTCGTCAACAATGGTCGGAGGAGTTTCAACAGGCGCCCCCCGCCACGTGGACCTCCGTGGAAAAACGAAACGGAACGCCGCTGCCGAAAAAATCACAAGAGCCCCATGTGGCCCGCGCCCAGTTGATCGAGTGGCTGGAGCAGTACATGAACCAGGATGATGCGATGCTCGAGGCAAGTCAGCAGGCCGCGACACAATTAAAGGCCCATCCCATGGCATTGATTGAATTGTGCCAATATCAGGTGCTCGACCAACACCTGTTACTCGACGATGCGGTGTACACGGAACTCTTGGCACAGGGCGATCCCCAGTTTCGTTGGGTCGAGCAATTGGGTTCCGCGGAGGTTGCCAAACGCCGCGAAGCGGTTGCCGAATTGATCAAGTTGTCCTCGAGGCAAGCCTTGTTGCCGCTCGCCCTACATCGCGCAGCGGAGATCGCGGTACGCGAGTCCGATCCCCAGGTCTGGCGCGACCTATTAAAGGCCGTTGCTCAAGAATCATCAGACGCCGTCCAGCGGTTGGCGCATGCGGCGGCGACTCATCCGGCCCCGGAAATCCGCCGCTATGGTTGCCGATACTTGTTACAACACCCGGAAACGTCGCACGAGGCGGTCCTCCTGACGCTGCTCAACGATTTGGATCCAGCCGTTCAACAACTGGCCGTGCAAGCCCTGGGAGCCGGGGGGCAGATGGCGGATACCACGCCGTTGAAGAATCTGCTGGCCAGTGACAATAAAGAATTGCGAGTGAAGGTCGCCATGGCGTTGGCCCAAGTGGGATCATCGAGCGGCCCAGCGGCGCTGGAACGGTTAGCCTACGATGACGATGCGGCCATCCGCATGCAAGTGGCGACGGCATTGTCCTCGATCAAGAACGAAGCCTGCATCCCTACCATGATGCACCTACTACAAGACAATCACGCCATCCGCCGCGCTGCCTTGACCGCGCTGAAGGAGACCGCAGGTACGCCGACGGAAATTCCTGCCAAGGATGAGGTGGCCCTTATTCAGCAGTGGCAGGAGTGGTTTCAGCAGAGACCGGCAAAGACGCCGGCATCCAGCGACAGACAATCGCATAGGCCGCGAAAGTCAACGCCACAAAGCTGAGATCCCCCAGCAACGTGGCTCGAAAAAACGGCAACGCCTGCCAGTAGCATGTGGCCAAACCGGCCATCGAGCGGTCGTATAATTGACCGTCGATCCAGACGGAAAAATTACTCGCCACAAAAAACAATAGCGACGATGCGATGCTGCACCCCGCCAAGTGACCCGCCAAACGAATCTTGGTCGCCCCGCCCCACTTGGTCGCCTCGCCTCGCTGTGTGTCGAATCCGCGGCGAACGAACCCCCGCAAGCAAACGGGAGCCACCAGGCCCAGATAAATGGTCGTCATCACCCATGGGGAGTGGCTGCCCATCCAAACATCACTCAGCGCCATGATGCACAAGGGCACACACGCGGCCGCCCAAATGTGGCGAAAGTAGTATCCCGCGAACAAGCTGATGGCCGCGACGGGCGCCACATTCGGCCAGGATTCGCATGCGATCCGGCCCCCCACTCCCAATGCAACTAGGGCCAAAAATACGGCAGTCGCCTCACTTGAGCCACGCAGTGATACTTGGTGCGTTCCCTGGCCTAACGGCGTCAATCGAGTGGCCTCAGACATGGGCACGTGTTTCCTTGTTGGCATAGGTCCGGTCGTTTGCATCGGGGTTTTGACTCGCACAGGGCTCATCTCAGCGCTCACCTTAGTTCTCCGCGCTAACCGCAAAGGGACGGTGAGACCCCATGTATTTGGATTCTACCGGTACTCGGCAAATTCCCACAAGACGGCATCCCCCGGCTGCAAGGGCTGAGCGGCGAAGCTGCAGTCGGCCAATTTTCCGTTCACTCGATAAATCCAGTTCTTTTGCCCCACTCCGTGGCCATTGAGGTCTTCGATCTGTGATAGAAAACTCATCTCCCCCTCCCCTTGCTGCGACCAGGTGACGCCTCGCGGATGTTGGGCAACCCAAGTCAGTGCATCACGCACGGTCATTCCTGAGTGCCAAGGGATGGCTGGGTATCGCTTCTGAGACCCGTCGTGATAGTCGATGGTCAAGTCAATGGTCAACGAGATCGGCGCGGTCGCCGCGCGCGTGTCGCTCGTTGGGGACGCTGCGCTGGACCCCTCCTCCGTCGTGGATACTGAGGGCGAGGACGCTACGGGCGGTTGGCAGCCCGCAGCTATGGGGAGCAGCAGGGCAGTTGCCCAGATTCGCCGGTTGAGCCAATCGAGCATGTGTGAATCCAAGTTACCGTGATTGATCCGGAGGCGGAGATCGGGTTTTGTCAAACCGGGCGATCCGGTAGGCTATAGTACCGAGAACCAACCCACGACTATGCCTACGCGAGTACCGACCGCGCGAACCAGGCACGTAGGCCGCAGGCGTGCGCAACCACCGAACATACACGGGAATGGCCCCGCCAACTACCCAGGATTCCACGACCATGGCGTCACCAGCCAGCTTTGTGCTCAGTTTTCCCGAGCCGGATATCGCCGTGCTGACGATGGACACGCCCGGCACGGGCGCCAACATATTGTCGTCGTCCGTTCTCACGGAGTTATCCGATCATTTGGGTCGGCTCGAAAGTCGCAGCGATTTGGCTGGACTGATCATCATGTCCGGCAAGCCAGGAATTTTCATTGCCGGAGCCGACCTGCGGGAGTTTGTGGCGTCGTTGGACCTGCCCACGGATCAGGTCGTGGCCATGTGTCGCCAAGGCCAGACGCTGTTTGCCCGCCTATCGCGCACACCCTTTGTTACGGTCGCGGCGATCGACGGCATTTGTGTTGGCGGTGGGGCCGAGTTGGCGGCCTGGTGCGATCGGCGCGTGTTGAGCACCAACCCCAAGACGGAGTTTGGCTTCCCCGAGGTCAAGTTGGGTTTGTTTCCTGGGTGGGGTGGGACGGCCAGGTCTCCGAGGATCGTGGGGCTCGGGAACGCTGTGCAGATGATCACGAGCGGTGAATCGTGTCGCGCGGACGAGGCCGCGTTGATGGGGTGGACCAGTGA
>SXHS01000250.1 GCA_005773145.1 Planctomycetaceae bacterium
CGGCCATGCGTAGCAAGTGCCGGCGATGCTTCCGCCGCGTGCCCGCTCCGGCCGCGCGGCGCATGGTTTGAACGAGCGTGTCACGGTCGGCCAGCGCGCGGGCTAACATGCCGGTCAAGATCTTCTCTTCCCGGTCCTCCCAAGTGCGCGCTGAGGATGCAGTTTTTTCCATTCAATCACGCTGATGCCAGGCGGTACAACATATCCATCACAGGAGCAAAAACGGCCAATCCGAACAGCAGCGTGACACTCCCCGCAATAAGAATGCATGTGGCCACCGGCAAGTACGTTCGTAAGCGAGCGATCCGCTGAGACGCATCCAGACGAAAGGCTTCGGCGCCCGCCCGCAGATCGGCGGCGATCGCATCGGGATGGGCCAGCGCCACCTGAGGCTCCGGGACTAGCGATAAGAACCGCGCCCATGGTGGCGTTTGATCGGGTAGCGGCGCACCCGATGTGGGCCATGCCGCAACCCGTGTCTCAAGTCGCGGATCGCAGGAAGCCTGGGCTACTAAGTTCAGGGCGTCCAGCAAGGGGACCTGGTGTGCGACGAGGAGCGCCAGCAACTCCAAATTTTTTGCGTTGGCGTGCATTTGCAGGACGGAGGTTACGCCCAGCAACCGCATCAGAATAGGCCGCCGACTGGGAACCACCGTTGTCCATTCGCGGCAGCGGGCCAAACACACCATGGCCCCCGCCATCAATAGGCCGGTGAACACAGCCAACCCATACGGCAGATAACCGCCGGTCGCATCCAGCATCCGCGTGACAGCGTCCGGGGAAATTCGCAGCGATTGTTGCGATTCCCGTAGTGTTGGCACGAACAACAGCCCGTACCCCAAAAACAAGATACCGGCCAGAAAGCACACGAGCGCCGGATACAAGAAGGCAGCGCGTAGCGCGCCGCAGAGCAATTGGGGAATCGTCACGTCGGTGTTCCACGCTTCCAGGGCCGCAGGGAGACGGCCGCAGCGCAGGCCCGATTTCACCAGGGCTCGGTACGTTGCCGGTAAGCGGTCCTGGCTGCAATCCAAGGCGGACTCGAGCGAGGCTCCTTCGGCCATCCGCTCGGCAACGACCCGATTGATCCGATCCAACGCGGGCTGCATACCCCCGGCCGTCTGCGGGATGCCAAAATCCAACGGAATTCCCGCCTGGGACAGGGCGAGGATCTCCGCGTTATAGGCCCTGATTACCTCGATCATGTTGCCTCATCGTTGTCATTGCACATGAGCGGCACAGCCTTCAAAAATCAGCCGCATTCGTATCGGTGTCATGCGGGGAAGGTATCCGACGACAATCCTGCCACGCACGCACCAGGCCCCAGGCCATGCCGTCCCGATCCCATTCCGAATATTGAGCCGCCCGATCAAACAACTGCTGAGGCGTGACGCCCACCGCGCCCTCCATGCCGTTCGCCCCCTCCGGCGCATGGGCCCAGTGATACGACAACAACAGCATGAGGGAATAAAAGACCACGAACCGCTTCAAGTGACTGGCGGCCGAGGCGGTCTGCGCCGTTTCCAGCACGCGTGGCCGCAAATCCTCCGATACGGTCACTCCATCCCCCGCCAACCGAATCATCTGTTCCAGGTCTTGCTCTTGAAACGGGGCATCGGAATTTGAGGCGTTACACATCGTGCACCTCCGTCTGCAGCGTGGCCAGCGTTCCGGCCAATTTTCGCAGTGCGTACCGATAGCGACTGGCGGCCGTATTCGCAGATGTTTGGGTGATTTCAGCGATCTGAGCAAACGTCAAGTTCTCCCACACCTTCAGGGCAACGACTTCTGCCTGCGGGGGGGGCAGGCTGCGGAGGGCCCTCCACACCAGCTGTCGCTGGTCTTCCGATTCGACTCGGTCGGGAGGTTGCCGAGTCACGAACTCCGCGAAACTCGCCAATAGGCTGTATCGTCGTTTGCGTCGAGCGATTGCCAGGGCTTCATTACGCACCATGCCCAGCAGGTACTGCCACGGGCAATTGGCGGAATTCAATAGACTCGGCCGCGTTCCCACGCGCACGAGTACCGACTGTACGGCGTCTTCGGCATCATGTTGATTCTGAGTGATGGCGACCGCGAAGCGAACCAAGCGAGCGGCGGCCAGGTCGTACAAGGCCGACAGGGCGTCCACTCCCCGCTCTTGGAGATGCTGGGCACTCGCACGAACCCGCTCGGCGAAGGGAAGTGACTCGTTCATCGGCGGTTGTGCACTCCTAGCGAATGTCCGATTCGGCGTGCTCCGTCGGATCATCCACCTCCGGTCGACCCAAGCAACCACGCCGCGTAGCCCTAATGATGCGCCAGGCCCGCCCATTTGTCTATTTTTGATCTGTTTATTTTCAGAATCCCCATTTCACACCTGTCAGGATCGTTTACCGCCCAGCCGCAGGCGCCGGCGGTTCCCGCAGCAGGGCCTCAGTTTCTGCCGAGCGATTCACCGCCAAGACGCGAAGTACGCCAAGTAGCGGTGGCGAGTGATACGGTGGTCGAACGAGACTGTCGGGGCTCTTCAGCCGTCAGCGGTCCTCTGATATTCGGGAGTGGTCTTCGGTCATTTCGCGGAAAAACTCGGCAGAATCCAGCATCACACCGGCCTGAGCCAACTGATACCAGCCTAGCGAGTTCGGTCCCCCCAGAACGGCACACAGACGTTCGAGCGCGGCACGGGGGCAGGTACCTTTTAGCTCCACGTGCAACAGGCGGTCTCCGCCATCCACGAGATTGCCGTCCAATTGCCAGGCGTGCCCAGCGTGCTCGCCCACCCAAACGAAGGCCCCGTCTGGTTCGATGAACATGCGGGGAAACGGACCAAGCGCTTGCAATGCCTCGTCAAAGGTCAGCAACCATCGGGACTGCTGGGCGTGCTGGGGCGGCACCAAGACCGCGTTGACTTGTCGGCCAGCCAACGTCACGTACCGATGGGACACCGGTTCCGCCGCTGGGGCCCAGAGGAACACATGAAACGGACGGGTGAGGATCATGGTCATGGCGTCCCTCAGCTGGGATGATATGGTATCGTAGATTCCACACGATGTATCCCTGCTCGGCAACAACGCACTCGAGGTAGCCGGTGACTGCAAGATTGTTGGATGGTAAGAAGCTGGCGGCGGTCATGCAAGCCGAGATCCGCGACGCGGTGGCGGACTTTATTGAGAATAACGGCGCCGTGCCCCGTCTGGATGCGGTTCTAGTTGGCGAGAACCCGGCCAGTGAGGTGTATATTCGCAACAAGCGTGAGGCGTGTGGGCGCGTGGGGATTGAGAGCCACTTGCATCGGCTACCAGCCGACACGTCCCAAGACGATCTGTCGGCCTTGGTCACCAAGCTCAACAAGAGTCAGGACGTGCATGGCATCCTGATTCAATTGCCGCTCCCAAAGCACCTGAACGAGGCCCGCGTTTTGGAGGGAGTTAGTGTCTGGAAGGATGTGGACGCCTTCCATCCGGAGAATGTGGGCCGCATGGTGCAGGGACGGCCACGATTCCAGCCGTGTACTCCGTCCGGCATTCAAGAA
>SXHS01000251.1 GCA_005773145.1 Planctomycetaceae bacterium
AACGGACGCAACCTTATTACCACAGCGCCGCGACCGGCGAGATTGTGATCCGACATCCTCATCGAATCTGCCCCACCTCGGGACCTCCCTATTTTGGCTTTGAGCCGACCTGCTGGAATTCTTGGCCAGCCGACTGGGTGGGCTGCCCGCACCCGGAGTTCTGTGACTGCCCCACCCCGGCCGCCTCGGGGCCGACTTCCGCCGACCCACCATCGCCCCAAGCGGAGCCGCTACCGGCGGCTCCGGCCGACCCACCGGGTAAACAAGAACGGACCGGTTCCGTGTTAGTTCCCTCACCTGAAGCCGCCGCAATGGTTCAGCCACCGCGAGCACTCAGTGACCCAGCTTCCCATGCACCACGTATCGTAGCTTTCACTCCGAGTATACCGAACGATCGTCTCGCAGCGACAATGTCCGCTGCTCATGACCTGAGTCCGGTGCCCGTCCACCAGGCGGACGCTAAAGTCGATGATGTGGATGCCGCGAAGTTCTGGCGCCAGGAAGCGGAGGAACCGATTGAGCGGATGGATGTCGCACCTGCCGACCAGGATTCTCATGGTCCCGCGGCGGATGATGGAGCAGCCGATTCAACGGAATCGGAGGAATCCGAAACGAGTTCCGAAGAGGAAGAGATCGAGACCGACGTGGACCAAGGCCCGGTCGTCATGATCGAAGATGAGGACGATACCGAGGATCAAGATGACTCGGAAGTCAGCTTGCCTGCGGATGAGGCTGACCTGGCCGAAGCCGATAACGCTGAAATGGCGGAAGATGACCTACTCATGGACGACCATGATGATGCGGAAAGTTGCGCCAATCCAGGCGAAAGCGGAGCCGGAGAAGATGGTGCGCTTGCCGATTCCAATAGCGAACGAAAAGACACAGGCGAACTGGCGGATGGTCCTGCAGCGGCAGAACTGCTCGACTCGCAGGTCGGCGCGAACGAGGAGGCAGGCGAGGGTGCATGTGCCGACGCGGAAGAGCGGATCGTCAGCGCCGTGACGGCCCCCAAAGCGACTGAAATAGAAGCTCCCCAGCGAGCTGCCCCAATGGTGGAAATGGAAGTGACCGTGCAGCCAGCGCCAACGCCAGTCGCGGGTTTGGTCATCCCCACGGTAATTGCGGCGCCCGCAGTACCTCAGCGAGCGACGGCGCAACCGATGATGCAGCGACCGCAGGGACTGCCAGTCACAAACCTTTGGTCGCGGAGTAGCACGTCGGTTACCGCAGCCGGCTTAGGCTCGCTACGCTTCGCCGGAGCTGAACCGGCGCGGGCCCCGACTGCAGAGGAAACCAAGGCGGCGATTCGTTTTCGCTCGCCGTCGCTGCCGCAGGCAAACAGGGAAGCGTCGCGGATAAGCCTGCGACCCAGTGGTACGGGCCCGACGACTTCAGTTCAATTAGTTCGCTGAACGATCGAACTAATACCTGCCTAACTGCCCATCGCTTCAAGAAAAGGCGCAACGTTTTGTGCAAACCACGCCTGCAAGTTTTCCCAGGTGCACTGTGAACGAATGGACTGCGCCGTGGGGCTTTGCAGCCAAGCATCGATCTCCACACGCCACAACAGGTAGCTGCTGAGGGGAACGGCGATCAGTAGCAGGAGCTGCAAGAGCTGATTTCGTAGCCGTTGTCGAAGGTTGCGCCGCCGGCCATGCCGCACCATGCGATGCGTGAGTTGTGTTACGACCTGATCGATGGGCTCACTCGGCAAACATTTACGCGCACGTGCGCCATCGACAGTCGCCGTCTCTCGTTGCGGAGCTTCCAGTGTACCATTTGCCATCATCTACCAACTCCTGCGGACCCACGCTGCGTGCTCAATGGTGTATGAACATCTGGCCATCGCGCTGACCGAGCCCCCGCAGCGATCTGCACGACTGACGTCAGTATAACTCATTTTCCCTCCGGCCTGGCCAGTAAGTGGTCAGATTTTTTTGTAACGGTCGGGGGCCCCCGGGAGCTGCGGAAATCGGCTTTCCGGGAGAAATTGTCGCTCGGCAAGTTGAATCCATGGTGTGTCGCGGGCTGCTCGTCGTTAAGCTAGAGTTGGACCCCGGCCTCAGGCCTATGCCCCAAGGGGGGCCAGCGAGGCCCTCCCGTCGCACTAATGTAGTCCAGGTGGGGGGGCTCGGGGCTGCCTCCGGACGCTAACGACGCATGAAAATCAGCTCGATTCCCCAGCTCTATCGCAATCTGAATCGCGGGCGCGAGATTCTGTCCGTGCTCAGCAAATACGGCTTGGCCGATTGGCTCAGCGGCTTGAATCTCGAGTTCGCCAAGGGGCTGCTGCGCGACCGCGAAGGCGAAGTGCTGGCCCGAATGACGCGTGAGGCCCGGGTTCGCATGGCCCTCAGCGATCTGGGGCCGACGGCCATCAAGCTGGGCCAACTCTTGAGCACACGTCCGGACTTGGTTGGTAACGCCGTGGCACGGGAACTCTGCAAACTGCAAGATGCCACCCGCTCCGATGCGCCTGATGTGGTTCGCGCCACGTTACAGGACGAGTTGGGACAGCCGGTGGAACGCCTCTTTCAACGCTTTGACGATACGCCCGTGGCTTCGGCTTCCATCGGGCAAGTGCACCATGCGCGACTCCATTCCGGCGAAGAAGTGGTCGTCAAGGTGCAGCATGCGGGCATCGATCGTACCATCCGGGGCGATCTGGAAGTCCTTATGGGGTTGGCGATACTTGCCGAACGGATTCCCGAGTTGGCCCGATACCGGCCAGTGGCCACCATGCAAGAGTTGCAGCGGATGCTGACCCGCGAGTTGGACTTTACGCGTGAGGAACGCAGTCTGCGGCAGTTTGCGTCACGGTTCTCCCGCACACCCTATGTGCGCATACCCCGCGCGTTCCCCGAGCTATGCACGGCACGCGTGCTCACCATGGAGCGGCTGGATGGAATCAAGTTCTCGGCGTTGGCGGAGGCGAATCTCACCGAGGAGGATTTGGCCCAAGTCGCACGTCATGGCGCGCAGCTCTATCTCGATATGATTTTTCGCGATGGTGTCTATCATGCGGATCCCCATCCGGGCAACGTGCTGTTGCTCCCCAATCAAATCATCGGTTTGCTGGATTTCGGCATGGTTGGGCGAGTTGAGGAGTCCTTGCGCGAGGAAATCGAGGACATCCTCTTGGCCGTGGCCCAAGGAGATGCGTCGCAATTTGTCACGCTAGTCGTGCGCATGAGTCAGGTGCCCACCCAACTTGACGAACGGGCCTTGCGCAGCGATGCCGCCGACTTTATCGCCCAATATGCCGGACAGGAAATCGCTCAGCTCGATCTGAGCCAGACGCTCACCGATATGAACGACCTGCTCTTTCGCTACCAGATTGTCCTGCCCGCCCCCATCGCATTGTTGACAAAAGTCTTGATTACCTTGGAGGGAACGTCTCGCTTGTTGTCTGCTGATTTCAGTTTGATGGAGCTCCTACAGCCCTATCAGCATCAGGCCGCACGTCGGCGTCGCTCGCCCACGCATCGCCTGCGAAAGATCCATCGGCTCTACCTCGATATGGAATATCTGGCCGGCATCATGCCGCGCCGACTGGGCGTGATCTTGGATCAGATTCAATCCGGCACCTTCAATGTGCATCTGGAACACCGGGGGCTGGGGCCCTCAGTCAATCGGTTGGTCTTGGGCATGTTGGCCAGCGCCCTGTTTATCGGCTCTTCACTCCTGCTCAGTCGACAGGTCCCCCCCCTGCTCTTTCAGCAACCGTCCTGGTTTGGTCTCCACAACGTGTCCTTGCTGGGCATGTTGGGGTGCACGGTCAGCATCTTACTCGGCCTGCGTCTCTTGGCGGCGATCGGCAAGTCGGGTCACTTGGATAGCCAAGAGACGCGTTGATGCTCATTCGTCTTGGGGCTACGCTTTCCCAACCGTCCGGTCATTGATGTTGATATTGGCCCCGCGAGTCTGCGGGATTTCGATGATCTCGGGAGTCCCCTCATCGCCGGCGGTCCGGCCCTCCTCTAGCCGGACGAGTGCCAGAATGTGCCGAATATACTGATGCGTCGCATGGTCGCTGAGGTAGTCGATCTGCCAGCGTCCGATGCCGCCGAGCAGCCCGCGCAAGCGGTCTCGCAAACGGCGAAACCCAGTAAATCGCCGCAAACGGCCTTTGTAGTCCAGGTATAGTTCCTGGCCGGAATGGCGGTAACCCATCCAGGTTGGTGGCACGCGCGGGACAATGTCGTTGTTATTCACCCACCGGTAATAGGCCAGGTTGAGACTGCCGACGTACATCTTGTCCCCCACCCGTGGACTGCCGTACGTGAACAATCCCGCCGGATTTTCGGCCAGGAACGAGGACAGGCAGCGCACGGCACAGATAGTTGCCATCGCGCCCCCCAAAGAATGGCCGCAAAACCAAAGCGGCAAAGGGTCGCCCCGTAAGGCGTTTTCCAGCATCGGCCACAAATCATTGACCTCGCGGTTGAATCCGCGATGCACGCGGCCCACCGTCTCGGCCACATCGGCGATCGCATTGGCATCCGCTTGAATGTCGTTCCACTCATTCGGCTCGGTGCCACGACAAGCGATGATCGTGTCGTAATCGCTGCGAAATCGATAGGCCTGTGAACCGTCATGATTGTAGAATTCGAGCTCCGGCAGGCCGATTGCGCGAGCTGCTACCGCCGCTTCGTACGGATCGTTGTAGCTAATCATCGACAATTCAGCGAACAGCAGGCTGCGACGCATCAAGGACAGGTCCTTGATGGGTCCCTTGAGATCCGAGTGCAAGACCAGCGGTTCTTCGCCGGCCTGTTTGATAATCTTGACCATCGCATGCATCCTATGCGAACCGGTGGCGTTCTGGGCGGAAAGCTCGCGTGAACCATCCACGCATGGTGCGTCCCCTGCGTACGCCCTAAATCAAGCGTAACAATGGCCAATCATATCTGGTTTCAGCGGAAACGGGAATTGCCAGATTGTTGAATTGCCGAGGGGTGCATCATCTCGGCCGCTCGGCGTGGGTAATCGTCGATTTTGTCCCAATTTTCCTCGCTGACGCTTCGGGTTGCGAAGGGAATCGTCACCAGGGCACAAGCCAACCTACAAACGTGAGAATGGCGAGAGTTGGGGCTCCCGCTGCCGCGATCCAGGCAAGAAGAATCCAGTAAGCCCAAAGGTCATACTGGGCCACCCGACCAATCGACTGCGGCCAATCCTGTTGTCGTCGAGCCCACGATTGCCAACACCATTGGACACTCAAAATCAACGTGCCCAAGTACAGGACCCCCAGTCCATCCATGACGACCAAATACGCGATATCTGTCGAGCTCGACAACATTTCATTACGGAATCTTGCAGCTATCGCAACCAGTGTTGCGGTCAATACCAGAACCGCATTTAAGAGTGAATGATGATGTATTACAGGGGTAGACATTGGCCTCAAAACGGCGTCCAGTACTATTTTTGGTCCCGCACGATAACTGGCAAGTCGGTACGCACCAACCGTGACAATCATGGCCCCGGCGAGCCCGCCCAATGCCAGTTCCCACCATGTTCCCGTGGGCCCGGCCGCTGCCATGTCAGGTGACATACGGGGAAAATGCGATTCGTGAAACCACAAGCAAAATACGGTCGGCGCGAGGAGACAAAGACCGGTCATTAGGGCGCCGCTTCGCCGATGAGACGGCATGCGATACAACAGAGAGAAGACCGCGAGGAACAGCGCGGCGGCCGCAAGGAGTGCCAGCCAGAATAACCAATAGGATTCGGAAGCCGATCTAGGAAAAAACACTTCGGAGCGTTGGAATGCAGCGGGGATAGTGGCTTCGACCGCGGCCGTCGCACAGTGGACGAGCATCGGGAGCACCCCTAGATCCCAAATCACGAGCCCGAGATATAGGATCCCGGCGACCCAGCCAACAGTCGCTCGCACGCCCCCCGACCGATGCGGCGTTCTCTGAGGGTTCTCCGAGTGTGCCGCAGACATCACAATCAATACGGCAACGATCCATACGACTTGTAACAGGCAGTTCACCGCATCATAACCACTTAAGGGGTAGAATAGCTCTTCGTTCTCTGGCAAACGATACGGGGATTGTGATTGCCACAGCTGCTGGGCCACGCAGCAACCGAGTATTAGCCCCAGAATCCATCGCCACCACACGGCAAACCAGCACGAGAATCGGGCATGCTCCCCCTGGGCCGCAATCGCCGGCAGATTCGCCAAGAGTATGCGGGACTGTTGGACCAAACCCACAATCATGGCCACCGTTGCAGTCACCCAGATCGTCACGAAAAGGTTCGGCACGTCCCGATTGCGGTCCATGCACGCAAGGCCGATGGCCAAGCAGACAAACCAGATCATGAGGCTTTTGAGTTGGAACTGGAAACGTCGCATTTTGGGACCACTTCGATTTGCGAAGGGATTCGCTGCCACCGTACCGTGTCGACAGGGGAGGTTGCAGCCTGCGGCACTGTGTTCAGAGCCCCACCGTTATCTCGACAA
>SXHS01000252.1 GCA_005773145.1 Planctomycetaceae bacterium
ACAGGGCCCAATGCCGTGGGCGGAGGTGTGGACCTAGGGACATCTGGCGATGGCACGGCCAACATTGCTAACAGCACCATTTCCGGTAATACGACGGCTGGCATCAACGCGTCGGGGGGTGGAGTGTTTGTTTACAGCAGTTCTGCGGCGGGGCCGGTGGTCATCACCAGCAGCACGATTTCCGGCAATACAACGATCGGTGGCAGTGCGTTCGGTGCGGGTCTAAACGCGGCCGGCCTGGGGAGCGTACAGCTACTCCATTCGACGGTCACCAGCAATCGGGTGGACAACAACAACGTCGGCGCGGCCACAGGAGGGGGCGTTTTTATTGCCGCAGGGCTTGACCTGACGCTCCAACATTCGATTGTCGCAAGAAACCTCGTCGACGGCATTACGACTGACGATATCAGTGGGACGGTGTTGGCCGCGAGTGCCTTTAACTTAGTCGGCGTGAACGCGAACCTCGCGGGAATTGCGAATGGTGTCAATGGGAATCGTATTGGCACGCTGGCACTGCCTGTCGATCCACTGCTAGGGCCTTTGGCCAACAACGGCGGACCGACAAGAACCCATGCCTTGCTCCCTGGAAGTCCGGCGATTCATGCTGGCAACCCGGCGTTTGTGCCCCCGCCTCATTTCGATCAACGAGGCCTTCCGTTTGTTCGTGTGGAAGGAGCCGCGGTGGATATCGGCGCCGTAGAGTTTGCTGCGCCGGACCCGCTCGGACCTCGCGTCACCGGCGTCGCGGTGGGGCGGGATACAAAGTTTGATCTGTTTGATCCTAAGCCGGCTGCCGGACCTACGCCATTGGCGAATGTCTTGGTCATCGACTTCGAAGACCTGCCGGAACGGTTCCCTGGTTTTACCCATCCGGCGCTCGATCCGATCGTCGCGAGCCAACGCTTCAACTACCGCGTAATTGGAGATCATAACGGCGTGATTCCCATCAAGACAGCGAACGTCTTGATCGACGCTTTGACCGGAGCCGTACAAGCCGTCCCTGCCCCAACGGCGATGGAATTTTCCGTGGTGAACGATGTTGCGGGCCAGGCATTTTCCAGCGTGGACGATTTCTACAATGGTGCCCAACTCCAGTTCACCACCGGCGCGCTGGCCGGACAGTCTCGTGCCATCACGGATTACAATGGCGTGACCAAACTCTTGACGACGGACGCGTTTGCGGCGGCCCCCGCGGCCGGGGATGCCTTTGTGATCATTCGCAAGGCCACAGCTCGTGTTGAATTGGAATTTTTCAACGCACTGCCCGATGATCGCTTCACGCTGACCGTCTTCGATGCTCTCGTCGACGGCTTGAACAATGCGTTGGACGGTGAAAGTGACGCCGCACAGCCCTCAGGCGCTCCGACTTTCCCCAGTGGTAACGGAGTTTCGGGGGGCGATTTTGTTGCACGCTTCACCATCGACAGCCGCCCCGAGATCGGTGTTTGGGCGGGGGGGAGCGTGGTGGTCGATACGAATGGCAACTTCGTATTGGACCCGCAGAATGCCGATTTCACGAATCGAGATCTCTTATATAAGCTGGGCTTCATCAGCGATTACATCTTCGCTGGCAATTTCGCGCCGGCGGGACAACCGGCCGCTGATGGGTTTGACAAGTTGGCTGCTTATGGGCGTGGCCCCGACCGCATGTGGAGATGGCTGATCGATTTCAACCACGATGGCGTCCCCGACGCACCATCCCCTGTCGTGGACGGCCGACAAGTGAACGGCTTTCCCGTGGCGGGGAACTTCGACGGCAATTTGGCCAATGGCGATGAGATTGGCGTCTTCGAGCCGCGCACGTCGACTTGGCACTTGGACGGACTTGGCGGGGTCAAGGACTACAACGTTGTGAATGACACGCCCATCACACCAGCAGCGGGACAAGGCCTGCGCGGATTTCCGATCGTGGGAGAATTTAACGGCGACGGCATGTTTGATTTGGCGACTTACCGTAACGACCTGGGACGGTTTGAATTCAGCCTCAGTATCGGGGGCGCGGCACCCACGGGGAATGTGAACCGGACGGTTCAGTTTGACTTTGCCGGAGTGCTCGAGCGGCCGCTGGCCCACGACATGAATCAGGATGGCTTTGATGATCTTGGCCTCTGGGTCCCCAACCGAAATCTGCTGACACCGCGCGGCACGGGCCAATTCTACTTTCTATTGTCTGGGGACTCCAATCAGGTGGACGGCAACTTGGACGGCCAACCCGATTCCGTTCTCGATCGAGTGCTGGCCACCCCGTTTTTTGGCGATACCATACCATTCACACCAGCCCCCTTTGGCAATGATCTATTCGCGGAATATGGTGATGAAGTGGCGCTGCCACTAGTGGGCAATTTTGATCCTCCCGTGACTCCAGGGTTCCAAGCAACTCCGGTCCGTGCGACGACCGCGCCGAGCGGCAATTCCATTGGTCGATCCACGGTCACACCCGCTGCAACCCCTGTGGTGCAAGTAACTCCACCGATTTCTCCCACAGTGGTTACCACTCAGGCTCCGATCGTGGCCGCACCGAACACGGCGACCGCCGCGGTGAACGGAACGGCTGCATCCAACGTTGCCGCGGAATCCTCTCAGGACCGTCCCTCACGTTTCCGGGCGGAGCGTCAACTGCAACGAGTGCACCATGAGACGGTCTTAATATCCAATGAAGTTGTCGTAGCAGCCAACTCAACAACAACCCCAATCGTTGCGCCGGCTGCTGCTGCTTTTTCGCCAGTTAGTACACGGCGTGCCAATCGCGGCGAGACCGCTTCGGGCGAGGGGGCGGTTTCCGATCCGGCGGCTACGAGCAGCATTGTGGTTAACTCAGTGGCACCCGCCTGGATCGCGCCCATAGCGGTGCCTGTGGCACCCCCAGCGCCACTCACCACGTTTGCGCCGGCGGCCAGTGTTGGTTCGGGCACGACCAGTGCGGCGGTCTTCGTGGCCGCGGATTCCAACATTCGTCCTGCCGACATGGCGACTTCACAGCCGGTGGCGGTCGCATTTGTGGCCAGTCCCGCGCTCCTCGGCAGTCCTTCGGTGGAGACCAATGATACTGCCGGTACTGCGTCGACGGCCAATAGGTCCTCCGGGCGACGGCGATTGACCGCCGCCGCCACGAGTCGAGCGACGACGGCTAAGAAGATGGCGACGCCTCTCGTCAAGAAGGTGGCGAAGGCGCGGCGCAAGTGAGCCGGCTGGGCTTTGCGGCGGGTAACTCTTGGCGAAGACCGCAGGCTGGAAGCCTACGCCACTCTAAGCATCACGGCTTGGGGTGCTTGGGTAAGAGCAACAATGCGCCGAGTATGCCCAGGGATATTAGCGTTCCGCAGAGAACGAAGCTCAGTCGGAATCCCAATTCGCTCCCCTCAAAGCCGCGGAATTGCCACTGGCCGAGTTCTGAAAGATCGACAAGCGATCCATATACAAATCCCGTGACTGCGGACGGCGTGCTCAGCATGGCGAGAAACGACGTATTGCGGCGCAGGTCGCCCGGGCGTGAGGCCGAAACGATATAATTCGGGGCGTAAATCCCGATGAGCTCACCGGCTCCATAAATTCCAAAGGCAATCAGGTACCAGGGCCCCGTCACGAGTAATGCCCAGGCTTGTGATGCGAGGAAGAAACCTGCCGTTACTAGAATCCCCATGCGTGGATTCGTACGTGTGAGCAGCCATCCCAGAAAAAATCCCGCCCCGATCTTGAACCCGAATCGTAGGGCGTTTTGAACGCCGGCGAATTTCTCGGGGGCGTCCCCCAAGGCAAGTTTGGAGTAAAGGTTCATGTTGATGGGAATGGTCTCTCCTGCGTACACGAGCAGCGTCACTAGGGTGGCCAGCAGCAGAATGCGTTGCCCCAGAATCGCGCGGAAATGGTACAAGAAGGCGGCAGCTGCGATGATGGCCGACACGTAGCTGATCCCACGAATGGCTTCCATCTGCCACCAGGTGGCGACTTGCATCGATCCCACGGCCAGCAACATGCCGGCGAATCCAATCAGCATGGGAAACACATCGCGTACAGGTTCGCGTTTAGCCTCCTGCTCAACGGGCGGGACAATGAAAAATCTTGCCAGAATTGCAGGCACAAGCATGATGGGAGTGCAACAGCCAAATAACAACACAAAATTCAGGGGATAGCTGAGGCCGACGAACGAATGGCCAAAAAAATCGCCGCCGAAAATCGCGGCCTGGCAGAGTGATCCCACGACGGCCAGCATCGGCCCAAATCCAAAGGCCAGTCCCAATGCCGTACCACGCACGGATGTGGACGAGCCCCGGCCAATGACTTCCCACAATAGACATTCGGCCGTCGCTGAGGAAACTCCCAGGACTCCACCCTGTGCAATCACCATGGCAAGGATGATCCCTGGTGAGACTCGTAGTGCCAACAGAGCTGCCGTAATCCCGACGATCAAGGCCGACGCGCCGAAACACCAGGACAGATTGCGTTGCACCACGGATGCACGCGGTGAAAGCCACGCGATCAGGGCTGGAGCGGTACACATGGCGAAAAAGAGCGACCCCGGTAAGTTGGCTGTTCGGGTGTCGGCTCCCAACCGATCACAAAGAGATGCCTGCGAGATCCCCACATACATCACCGGTGCGGCCAAGTAGGTACAGCTCTTGCACACCGCATACAGCAGCAAATTGCGGCGTTGTTGGGGCCAAGTTAATGGGCAATCCACGGGGGGGTGGGGTGATTGCGTGTTCTCAGTTGGGTCCATCGTTTTGCAGCACCTTTCCGTACCGTGACGGAGTAGAACGAGCCTTGCCGTACCGCAAGGCCGAATGCCCCGCTTGGGCAACCGATCGGTCTGTAGCGATCCGTTGACGCTGGATCGTTGGAACCCGATCCAGCCGGATGCATCCCAAATCCTGACATCGTATCAGGTAGCACCGACTATACTCAAAGGGAGAGAATTGTGCCATACTGCCCCCCGGTTACATGGGCCGGGCTACTTGGGCTCGGTCCTGGGGCAGCGGCAATCGGGACGCCCGGTTATGACTCCTTCTCAAAAAATCGAACCCCATTCGGAAATCGACTGGTGTGTCGCCCGGGTGGCGGTTCAAGAAGACGAGGAATTATTGCGGGACATTGTGCAGACCATGCTGCAAGAATTACCTCGTCTGTGTGCCGAGGCGGAATTTTCTTTCGCAACAGCCGATGCCCGCCGGCTTGAGATTGCTGCTCACACTCTGAAGAGTAATTTGCGCTATTTTGGCTGCCGGTCTGCCGTTCAGTTGGCCGGCCAATTGGAGTCGCTAAGCATGCGTGGTGCCTTAGCGGAAGCGGCCCGCGTGTGGCCAACCTTGTGCGACCATATTGGCCAATTGGCATTGGCCTTGCAGCGGTACTTGCAAACACCAATAATCGACCATGCCTAACATCCTTATCGTTGATGACTCGGCAGTTGAACGGCAACGCACCGGCCGCCTGTTGGCTAAATACCCGGACGTCGAGATCACCTATGCGATCGACGGCGTGGATGCCTTGGCGAAAATGGATGAGTGCCAACCGGATGCCGTGCTCACCGACTTGATCATGCCCAACATGGATGGACTGGAGCTGGTCGAACAGATTCGACAGCGGCACCCAACGATTCCCGCAGTCTTAATGACGTCGCGGGGGACTGAAGAATTGGCGGTCAAGGCCCTGCAGCGAGGCGCAGCCAGTTACGTTCCCAAGGGGTCGCCTGCACGTGAGGTTTGGGAAACTCTACGGCATGTGTTGGACGTCGCCGACCAGCAAAGATGTCAGTCCCGACTGATGCAGTACATGAGCTATACCAAGTTCCAATTCGAACTGGACAACGACCGCGCACTGGTGGCACCGCTAATCGGCTACTTGCAACAACACATGCTCCAATTTGGCATCGTCCAGGAGGCCGACCAGATGCGGGTGGCGGTGGCCATCGACGAAGCGCTTATGAATGCTCTCTACCATGGAAATCTCGAACTCCCTTCCCACCTGCGCGAGATGGACAACGAGGCCTACCAAGCACTCGTCCGAGAGAGGGCCAGCCAAGTCCCGTACCAGGGACGAAAAGTTCGCGTGCAAGCCGACCTATCACCGGACCGTGCCATCATCGAGATTACCGACGACGGCCCGGGCTTCGACCCGCAACAGTTGCCGGACCCGACCGACCCGGCCAATCTGGAAAAGACGAGCGGGCGAGGTGTGCTGCTCATGCGCACGTTCATGGATTCTGTCGAGTACAACGCAAAAGGCAATGGCGTCCGACTGACTAAGACTCGCAAGGGCTGAGATTTGAGATTTGAGATTGTACCAGCCTGCATCGCACCCTCAAAGCAGGCTAGGCCACAGGACCCGCCGCCTTGGTCGCAACAGCGAGTAAACGACGCGAATCGACGCGGACACGGCCCATGCGTCACGACCATCGGAGGGATCCCGACCTTCGCGGCGGCGATCTCTATCGACACCCCTCGGCTGGGCCCCGCTGAATCACCGTCGCCGTGAACAAGCTGGGCTGAGCGATCCGAGCGATCTAACCGTCACGATCGTCGATCGCGCTGCTTAGCCCGGTACAACTCACCACGTCCACGCGATTGTCAATCTGCACATCATGCGGCAGATCCCGCAGGACCGTCTGTAGGACTTGTTTCATGTAGAAAGACGGCACTTTTCCCCGCAACGTGAGCGTACCATTGTCGTGGCGAAATTGCACATCGCGAAAGTAACCCGCGAACGAACAACGCTCATCCAACAAGCGGCGCGCGGCCCGCTCGATCTCTCGATCCGGGCTGCCATCATCCGACCGACACACGGTGCAAGCTCGATCAACTCTGGTCATCATATCACCCCACTTCCTCCCTGGATTCCGCGCCCCAGCCCGCCGAACCCCCGTTCGCCTCTCCCATGTGCTGGTGAACTCGCAACTCCCGTAGGAGCCTTGTGGCAATTGTCGTGCCGCAGACGCACATGAATCGCTAAAAGCACCGAGGGACTCTAAACACCCATATTTTTGCTGGTTCTGGTGATACGGCCGCCCGCTTCTGGGGCCGATAGCACGCGGCACACTGTGACCAAATAGCCCAAAGTGTGCGGTAATCGTGCCTGTTGGGACGACAGCAGAGGCCGAATCAGCCGAACTCACCAATCAAAGGGACGAAGGCGAATGCGCCAAGATCTTCGGAATCGAGCGAATCGTCGCACTTAGTGAAGCGAAATAGGTGCTGTTCCGTGAGGGTGGGGCCAATCGGGATGACCATACGCCCGCCTTCTGCGAGCTGGTTGGCGAGTGGCAGGGGGAGAACTTTCGCACCGGCCGTCACCACAATTGCGTCGTAGGGCGCAAATTCGGCGAGCCCCAAGGATCCGTCCCCCAAAACGACGCGCGCGTTCCGGTAACCCGCTTGGTAGAGACGCTCTTGGGCCGCAGTGCCCAATTCGACAATCCGTTCCACGGAATAGACCTCTGCGGCAAGCCGTGATAGGACGGCGGCCCCATATCCCGAGCCGGTACCAATTTCCAAGACCCGCTCATTCCCCCCCAGGCGCAATTGCTGGAGCATAAACGCGACGGTATAGGGTTGCGAAATGGTCTGCCCATAGCCAATCGGCAGCGGCTGATCTTGGTAGGCGTATGCTTGCAAGTCCGCAGGTACGAACCGCTCGCGCGGCACACGTAACATGGCCGCCAAGACTCGTTCGTCGTAAATTCCTTGTGCCGCGAGCTGAACCTGCACCATGCGGCGTCGCAGGGCGACAAATGAACCAGCCTCACGGGACGGAGCGTTTTCATCAGCTCTCACGGCCGGTCTCTCCAAAACGCGCTTTTTTCTAGAATGGACCGCGCGGCACCGAGCCGAGCTGCATCGGCAGCAAAGACCCGGACGGCGTTGTGGGGCATTTCTTGTGCCAATCTCACTCGGTTACTGTTTGCGGGCGCTTGTCCGCCCTTGCCGTCAGGCTCCACCTGCTACATGCTAGTCTGGTACGGTGTGCGTATGGAGGGGAGAGGTCAGGAGTCCA
>SXHS01000253.1 GCA_005773145.1 Planctomycetaceae bacterium
CGAGATCCACAAGATGTTTCCAGGGAACAACTTGCGACAAATGGCCGTTGGGTGTATGCGGCATGGTCGAAAGCGGATAGTATACTGAGGATAGGTTCTCCCCTTTCTCTCGGTTTGGGTGCCAGGACGTTGTCCTGCGCTTGTTGGATGACTGAATCCACAATTTCGCTGGTCGATACGGATCGACTGCTCACTCTATTCGGTGCTCGCGATCAGCACCTGCGCCGAATTCGCGACGCGTTATCCGTGGATATCGTTCACCGTGACGGACAGATTCACGTGGCTGGCGCGCAACCGGCGGTGCGCCAGGCGACGGAGGCGCTGGAGCGTTTGAAGCATTTGGTGGAGCGTCGTGGTGAGATTGGCGAGCAGGAAGTGACGGAGGTCCTGGCATACGTTATCCATGGTAGCGAGGTACACGACCTGGCCTCGGTGACGGTGCAGGCGAACGGTCGGAGCATCCGTCCGCGAACGCCGGGGCAAGCGGAGTACGTGCGGGCCATGCGGCAGCATGACCTGACGTTTGCCGCGGGTCCATCCGGGACGGGCAAGACTTACCTGGCCGTCGCAGTGGCCGTGGAGGCGTTCAAGGCGCATGAGACACGTAAGATTGTATTGGTACGTCCGGCCGTGGAAGCGGGGGAGCGACTGGGATACTTGCCGGGCGATTTGCAAGCCAAGATCAATCCGTATCTACGCCCTCTCTTAGACGCACTCTACGAGATGATGGATTACGATCAGGTACGACAGCGGATGGAGCAGGATTTGATCGAGGTGATTCCACTGGCTTATATGCGTGGGCGCAGTCTCAACGATGCGTTTATCATTCTCGATGAAGCCCAAAACACGACCGTTTCGCAAATGAAGATGTTTCTGACGCGTTTGGGTACGGGTTCCAAGATCGTGGTGGCTGGCGACAGCACGCAAGTGGATTTGGAGCCGCATACCCGGAGCGGCCTGATGGACGCCATGGATCGTTTGAAGGACATTGAGGGCGTGTGTCAGGTCCGTTTGGGAAAGGCCGATATCGTGCGTCATCGGTTGGTGCATGAAATCGTGCGGGCCTATGAGGAGGGACCGAAAAAGCGGCGCCGGTAGCCGGGTTCACTGCGCTTATGTCGTCTGGGAATCAAGTTCGCACGCGTGCGGAGCAGTTGGCGCAGATGGGGCTACTCCCTAATCGCCTCGGCGGCGCGAAGTCCGCCGTGTTGCGGGGGGATGTGTTGGTCCGCTTAGCGATGGCCGCCGCCGCAGCCTTGGCCATGTGGTTGTTGGCGGTTGGTTGGCGGCCGCCGTTCACCTACCGCTTGGACCGGACGCCGCCGCGCGACATCGTGGCCAATGTCGAGTTCAGCCGCCCCGATCCTGACAAGACGGAGCGCGAGCAGGAATTGGCGGGGCGTCGCGTCCCACGCGTCTACGACCACGACCCTCAGCCTCTGATTGATCTGCGCGAGGGGCTGAAAGAGAAGGTATTTCAGATCCTGCGAGCCGAATCATGGCGGTCGATCGATGCCAAGGTCTGGCGGACTTTTTTGGAGGCCGGTCCGCGCGATACTCCGCTGGATGCGGCGGCACTGGAGGCGCGGGCTGAGGCTGCTTTCACCGAGTTCCATCGAATTCTATCGGACGATCCGTTACGGAGCGAATTTTCGGCCGCGATCGATCGCTGGTTCGCCCCCTTCATTCAAACCGGCTTGCTGGAGACGCTCGAGCACGATCTTTCGGAAGGAACGCAGGATCGCATCAGCGTGCGCTCCGTCGGCCCCCACGAAGGCTTGCCCGATCAGACGGTCGACGTGCGGGAAGTTCGAATCGCCGAACTACTAACGCAAATCAAGTCCAAGTTGGAGCGTGAAAATTCGCTACAGCCACTAGCCGAATACCTGGACACATGGCTGCGGTCGCAGTGGCCGACAACGCTGACGCTCAATCGGCTGGCGACCGAACGTGTTATGACGGAAGCCAAGCGGGGTGTGGAGACGGTCATGACCGTTTTCCATCCGGGCGATTTATTGGTGAAAGGGGGCCTCCCCCTGACGCGGGACGCGATCGAACTGTTGGGGAGTGAGTACGATGCACGGGTGCAGCAGCTGACCGTGTGGCAACGACTACTGGTCACGTTCGCACACGGCGGCATGTACGTGGCCATCTTCACGTTGATTGGGGTCTACCTGGTCTGGCGTTACCCGCAACACCTGCAAGACCTGCGTCAAATGGCGATTCTCTTGGGTTTGGCGGTGGCTACGATGGCGACAGGGCGTCTGGCCGCGCAAGACCCCTGGCAATTGGAAGTCGTTCCTTTAACGTTATTTGCGATCACGGCGGTCACGGCTTATCAGACGGAATTGGCGCTACTCCTCTCAGCCGCCATGTCGCTACTCCTGGTGATGGTACTCGGCCTTAGCATGCCGGAGTTTGTCATACTCACCGCCAGCCAGGCCACCAGTATCTTGCTGCTCCGTTCCATTCGCAGCCGGACGAAATTGATCTACGCAGGTGCTGCCGCAGGAGCGGTGGCAGTCCTGACGACATTGGGAGCCTGCACGGTTGCGGGATGGACGATCAACCCCTCGTTGTTCACCATTGCCGGATGGTATGGCTTCAGCGCGTTGCTTGCGGGCGTGTTGATGACCGGATTGTTGCCGTTTGTTGAGCGTTTGTTGGATGTTCAGACCGACATTAGCCTGTTGGAACTGGGAGATGCGGCGCACCCGTTGCTTCAAGAGTTGGTACGACGGGCGCCCGGGACGTACAATCATTCGATCAATGTCGCATCGTTGGCCGAGGCCGCGGCGGAGGCAATCGGTTGCAATGGTTTGTTGGTGCGGGTCGGGGCGTATTTTCACGACATCGGCAAGATGCTCAAGCCGCGGTACTTCGTGGAGAATCAGTCGGGGGGGAACAATCGCCATGAGCAGTTATTGCCGGCGATGAGCACCCTCATCATCATTGCCCATGTGAAGGATGGCGCGGACCTGGCGCGGCAACATCATCTTCCCCGGTCGATGGTCGACTTTATCATGCAGCATCACGGCACAACGTTGGTGGAGTACTTCTATGATCGGGCCAGTCGTCAGCAGGGCCAAACACCCGGCGCCCCCAAGTTGGACGAAGGAAGCTACCGCTATCCCGGCCCCAAGCCGCAGTCCAAAGAGGCGGCCATCTTGATGCTGGCCGATTGCGTTGAGGGGGCCGCCCGTTCGTTGGTCGATCCGGGTCCGGCCCGCATCGAAGGCTTGGTGCATGATCTGGCCATGAAACGGCTCCTGGACGGACAATTCGACGAGTGCGGCTTGACGCTCGAAGAATTGCGAGTCATCGAGGACAGCCTAGTGAAATCGCTCACCGCCGTCTATCATGGACGGGTGAAGTATCCCAGCCAGCAAACGGCTTAAAGGGTTGAATAGGCACGTGGACATGGACGTGGAATTGATCAATCGGCAGCAGCGGGTCCCCCTCGATGAGGAATCTCTCGTGCGTGCCGTTCGCCACGTTTTGGAAAAGGAAGGTGTGCAATCCGGGAGCGTGAGTATCGCCGTCGTGGACGACCAGGAAATGCGCGAACTCAATCGTCAATATCTACAACATGATTGGTCGACGGATGTACTCAGCTTCACCTTTGCGTGGGATGGCGCCCATTTGGATGGCGAGTTGATTCTGGGGGCCGACACCGGCTCGCGTGTGGCCGCTGGTTACCATGGTGCAGCGGCGGATGAACTCGCCTGGTACGCCGTCCATGGAGCGCTTCACCTGGTCGGCTATGACGACCAGGAACCGAACGACCGGCAGTGCATGCGTGCTGCCGAACGGTCGTACCTCCTGGATCTTGGACTCACGATTCCACCCATGGAAGAAATGGATCAGCGCACCCCCGCACCACAACTGAGCAGTTTGGAAGAACCGGAGCCTCATCTTGAATGTTGATCCCTGGATTTGGCTGGCCAGCCTAGCGGGATTGAGCACTGCCTTGAGCGCCATGGGGGCCAAGGTACTCCACGAGATCTCGTGGCATGCGCTAGAGCAGTACTGCCGCCGCAGGCAGCGCCGTCAGGTATTTGAGGACGCCTACAATCACTACGATCGAGTGGCCATGGCGGTGGAGACGCTCACGTCGCTTTCCGCTGCGATGCTCGTCGTTGGTCTGGCCAACCTCCTCCTACGCAATGGTTGGGCCTCCTGGTCTGCTGCCGAGCAAGGGAAGTCGGCGGTGGGACTGGCGCTTGGCTGGTTGACCGTGACCGTGTGGATCCCTTGGGCAGTAGCGCGCCTTTGGTCCGAAACCTTCCTCTTCCACACGTGGCGTTTGTGGTGGTGGGCCAGTTACGCATTGTTACCGCTGACGTGGTGTGCCTCGATGGTCGAGGCCATGTTCCGCCGCCTATCGGCTCGCCCCGATAAGTTGGGTGAGGAAGAGGCCTTCGAGGAAGAAATCCGCACGATGGTGGCGGAAGGGGAGCAGGATGGCCTGATGGAAGCCGATGCGAGAGAGATGATTGAAGGGATCATGGCACTCGGCGACGCGGATGTGGCCGACGCGATGACACCACGCTCCATGATTGACGCGATTCCCGTCGAAATGCCCTGGCCCGAACTCCTGCGGACCCTGATTGACTACGGGCATACTCGCATTCCCGTTTACGAGGGAGAATTGGACCATGTGGTGGGAATTCTTTTTGTCAAGGACATCCTGCCCGAGCTGGCTGAGAGCGACGTTTCCAAACGCAAGCCGTTGGCCAATCTGTTGCGGACAGCCTCTTTCGTTCCAACAACCAGCCGATTGGACGATGTGTTGCAGGACTTCCGCAGCACACGCAATCACTTGGCAATCGTGATTGATGAGTATGGGACGGTAACAGGGCTCATCACCATCGAAGACGTTTTGGAAGAAATCGTCGGCGAGATTGCTGACGAACTGGACGAAGAACCGGTAGACCCGATTCGACGCATCGACGAACACCTAGCCGAGATTCATGGCGGGACCCATGTGGCGCAGATCAACACCAGGTTGGGCATCGAGTTGCCGGTTCCCGAGGATGTTGACACCGTTGGAGGCTTGGTGGTGCATCATCTTCGGCGGATTCCCCGCGTTGGCGAAAGTTTGGAGGTATCCGGCGTGCGGCTGCACATCTTGGAGGCCACCAGCCGACGTGTGGAGCGAGTGTCGTTGGAGATCTTGGGCACATCCCATCGCGGCGCCCATGATGTCAACGCTTCCACAACCTGACGGAAGATACGTCCGCCGATGGTGACGAGGCGTTGCCGTCACCGCTGTCATGGCACGCTATCACTCTAGGTGCCAGCCACCTTCGAGATTCTGGGGACCATGGAAAAGGACATCGGCATTGTTCTACGCGTGGTTCCCTTTGGCGAGACGAGCTGCGTGACCACCATCTTCACTCGCGGTCTTGGCAAGATAAGTGCCTTGGCCAAAGGGGCTCGTCGGCCGAAGAGTCCTTTCGAGTCTGCTCTTGACCTATTGGCCATTAGTCGCATAGTGTTGATCCACAAATCGCACGATGCCTTGGACCTGTTGACGGAAGCGAAGCTGGAGCGACGATTTCGGTCGGGGGCACGCGACTTGGCTTGTCTGTATGCCGGTTACTACGTGGTGGAACTGCTTCGCGATTTAACCAGCGACGCGGATCCCCATGCGGAACTTTACGATGCGGCCGATGCCACGCTGTGGGCCTTGGATCACAATGTGGACGCAGGGCGTGCCGTGGTGCGATTTGAGTTGGCTGGGTTGCGGTTGTTGGGCCATTTGCCATCATTAGAAACGTGTGCGGAGTGCGGTGGGCGCGTGCCGGAGGGGAAACGAGTGGCGTTTGGCCACATCTCTGGCGGCGTTTTGTGCGAGGAATGCCGCGTTGGCAAGCGACAGGTGGTGAGCATTAGCCGGGACGTATTGCGATTGTTACAAGAATTTGCCGACCCGGCTGCCGAGGACTGGCAGCAGCGGCCGGTTCCGCCTGCTGTTTGGGGAGAGGCGCGCGGCGTATTGAACTATGCCATGCGACATGTGCTGGGGCACCCCCCACGCATGCTGGCCTATTTGGGAATGCCGGGAGGTCGGACCGCTACGCCCCGCAAGCCAGCGAGGTAGTCGGGCACGGCGCGTTGCTTGAGTTTGGAGGTTCCGCGCAGGACGCGGAGAAGACGTTATGTGGCAGGATGCCCCACGCAGGAGAATCGTCGTCTACGCGCTGGCGATCGGAATCTGCGCCGCCGTTGTGGCCAGAGGGGCTCCCGGGGACAAGGATAAGAAGAGCGAGCCACTATTGAGCAAGTTGGGGTTCGGCAATAAACGGAACCGGCCAGCCGACCCCGAGACGTTGGCCAAGGCGCGCGTCCCCTTCGAGAAAGCCGATGAACAATTTCAGGCCGCGTCAAAGCTCGAAGGCGATGCGCGGCGCAAGGCCTTTTGGTCGGCCTCCGAACAGTACAAGAAAGTAGCGGCTGCGGTTGGCGAGTCCGACTTGCAGGAGGATGCGTTGATGTGGACCGGCGAAGCCGCATTCTTCGCCGACCGTTACCCCAACGCCGTGCGTGCCTACGATGAACTGATCAAACAATACTCGAACACGCGCTACATGGATCGCGTCATGGCGCGGCGGTTTTCTATTGCCACCTATTGGTTGGCTCAGGAGCGAGAAGATCCGTCCTGGCCACTCACCCCCAATGTCACGACCCGAGAGCGTCCCCGTTTCGATACGTTTGGCAATGGCATCAAGGTTCTCGATAGCATTCGCTTTCAGGATCCTACGGGCAAACTGGCGGACGATGCGACAATCCTGGCGGCCAACGCCAATTTCGAACGGGGCAAGTATTTGCGGGCTGACGAATTGTATGAAGATCTCCGCAATTCGTTCCCCAATAGCGAACATCAATTCAAGGCCCACTTTCTCGGACTGAAGTGCAAGCTGATGGTCTACGAAGGGCCGGAATACGACGGCAACGTACTGGATGAAGCTGCACAACTTGTCCAACAAATCTATCGTGTCTTTCCTCAGGAGGCGGCTACGGAGAAGGAGTATCTCCAAGCCACGGAACGCGAGATTCGCTTGAAGAAGGCAGAATACGAATGGAGACTCGCAAGCTACTTCGATCGGCGCAAGGAATATGGCGGGGCTCGGATGTACTACGACACCGTGCGCCGCGAGTACGCCGACACCAACTTGGGCCAAGAAGCCGACAAGCGGATGGGCGAGATCTCGGAGGAACCGGATGCGCCCAAACAGCAAGCCGAATGGCTGACCAAGCTCTTTCCCCGCCCCAAGCCTGCGCGCCCTTTGTTGACACGCATGCCAACGATGCCGCTGAAACGCTGACCACCAGGCTGACCGTCAGAATGTGCTGCGGCATCTTGGCCGTCTGGTGGGTTGTCGCGACCGGCGGATGCGCTGCCTACAATGTCGGCTACACGTCCCTCTATCGGCCCGATATCACCACCATCCATGTGCCAGTGATCGAGTCGGACAGCCTTCGTCGGGAGCTCGGCGAGCGACTCACCGAGATCGTCATCAAGAAAATCGAAATGCGCACTCCGATGAAGGTGACTCATGACCCCAATGCCGACAGTACGCTCATCGTGCGCATCACGAGCGATGAGAAACGGGTCATCGCCGAGAACGCAGGGGATGATCCGCGCGATATCGAAGTCGGCGTGAATGTGCAGGTTACCTGGCGAGATCGGCGTGGCAATCCGCTGAGTCCACAGACGGCGATTCCGATCGAGTCTCCCACGCTGACCATCGCCCAAGCCGCGGACTTCATTCCCGAGGCGGGGCAGTCACTGGCGACCGCCCAGCAGGAAGTGCTAGAACGCGTGGCCGATCAGATCGTGGCCCAATTGGAGATGCCCTGGTAGACTGGTGGGCATGAGCAACGAGCCCGCCCCCGCCCCA
>SXHS01000254.1 GCA_005773145.1 Planctomycetaceae bacterium
ATCGCGGCGTCTCGTGTGGCTGCTTGCCGATCGGCGTATGGATATACTCGCCATTAATCTTGATCGCTGACGGAGCGACCGCCAGGGACTGGTCTTCTCGAAATCTGCTGTGCGAAGCTCGACCACAATGCCAGAGCTGAGCGAACATCACTCCACCCAGACCATGCACCGCATCGACCACTTCTCGCCATGCCCTCTCCATTGCGTCCGTGTAAATCCCCGGCGATTGATTCCAGCCAATGGCTTGCTCGGAAATCGCGATCCCCTCGCTAATGATCAACCCGGCAGAAGAGCGATCACTGTAATACGTCGCCATCCGAGCATTCGGAAGCCGGTCAACTCCGGCACGAGCTCGAGTCATCGGCGCCATCACAACGCGATTTTTTAGGTCCAATCCGCCCAGAGAAAACCTCGACAACAATCTCGAATTCGGCATATAAGAAACTTTCTGTCTGGGAATTAGATAGAGTCAGCACAGTCTATCACACTGGCGGATCGGGGACGTGAACACTGCACTACGTCGCGATTGGACGACGCGATTGGCCGGCACTGCGAAGTTGTGTCATTGACCCTGCCGGCGCGTGCGGTGAACGATTCACTAGAAAATCGGGCTTACAGTCTCACCGCTTTCTGGTGCGGCCCATTGGCGTTACCAAAATCTGAATCGGCAGCTCAGTTGGTCGCGTTCGATGCTGCGGGGACGCTGCTCAATTGAGATAGAATCTGCAGCACGCCGTTGAGATGGGCTAGCCGAGGCCCGTAACGGTCGACGAATTCGTTCAGCAGGAATTCGCCCTCCAGGTAATCTTCCGCGTTCTGATTGACCTCGTCCGTTAGATTTCGCAAGAAATCGGTCTGCACGCCACTGAGTGCCTCGGCTGCCTGACGACAGCGGTCGGCCAGCCGGGGATTCGCCTGCTTCCACTGGCCCAGCTCATTGGCCCGCTGGCGTTGCGCGGCACTGGTCTGCTGGACCAAATCCTCCAAGAGATCGTTTTGCCGTTTCTGACCGGCCACCAACTGCTGCAACAACACCAAGACCGGCGCGTTGAACATGGCCTGCCCCCGTTGGGCGTCAGCATTCGAATGGGTCGAGACATCGATATGCGTTACAAACGGATTGAACGAGCCAGGATCCTGGGACATCGCGAGAAGCTCCTCGATGATCGACTATGATTGCAGTTGTACTGGGATAGCCACACTTACATCTTCTACTCAGTATAAATGCCGAGTAGGTGTCTTGTCCAGCAACGGCGAAACGATTCACGGCGACACGGCGAAAGGCACCCTGCGTGGTCTAGGAGAAGATTGCCGGCTTTAGGGCCGCCAAGATCGAACACTAGGAACTAAAGTCGATCCCCTCGGCGGCCCGATCAATCCCCTGGCCCGGCGTGCGTGCCGGGCTCGACAGCCCAATTAAAACCGCTGGTCAGGGAGGCCCGTAGCTGGCGCATGGATGGCAGCTAGCGATTCCAAGTCGTTACCGTCGTTGGGTTTCTTGACGGTCGTGCAACGATCCGACGGCAGTCTCGTTGGGGGCTACTTGGTGCTCTCCCCCATCGCCCGCCCGCTCGAATTCCACTGCACGTCACCGGTCGAGGCTAATCGGGCCCAGCAGATCCTCTACGGGCGGACCCTGCGCCCCTACCTGTGCGGGGAACAGATCGGTCGGGCCCTGGTCGATCGGGCTCAGCACCGGCCTCTGTTTGTCTGCACGGACGATCCGGATATTTTGCCCCTACGAGGCGACCAGTCGCCCCCCGTCGTCTGCGTCCTGGGTCCGGCCGACCCAGACACGGCGACGGATGGCATGCCCCACCATCCGTCAACAGCCGTCACAATCGGCGCCGAATTTCAATGGGGCCCCTATCGGGCATGGGTGCATCCGCAACACACGGCCGATCAGACTACGTTGCAAACGCATTGGCAACAACACCTAGTTGATTTCGATCTTTGTGAACCGTTTGAAAGGATCCGACAGGCCATTCAAGAAACACAAGCGGGCTAGTCGAACATGAGCGTGCCGATCCCCATACAAACGGTACCCATGGAAGTCGCCACGGCCATCTTCGCCAGTGGCTGGACTCAGGCGCTGCGCCGGCCCCTCAAGGTGATCAGCCGATCGATCGAGCTCACCACCACCCAGCCGCGCACGCGCCAACTGAGCCTGGCACCGCCGAAAATCCAGATGCAAGGCTTTCAGTTTCCTGTTGGCTTTGTTAGCCCTGTCAGCCAGGAGCTGCAGACGGCTAAGGAAGGTCGCCGCGATCCGGTTGGCATGCCTCCCGCCCCACCCACGAAACCCGCAGGCGGCAAGAACACCAAGTACACCTCCATCACGCCACCCAAAGATGTGATCAAGCTGAGCGACCGTCTGTACTACGTCCTGCAACCCCCCGTGGAGAATCTGTTGCAGCGTGGTTCGATTGATCTCCCATTTCAGCCATTTCCTTACCAATTGGAGGGCGTAGCATTTCTTTATCCGCGTCACAGCGCGGTACTCGCCGACGAAATGGGGTTGGGCAAGACCATGCAAGCGATCACCACCATTCGCTTGCTATTGCACGCAGGAGAAATCCGCTCGGTGTTGCTCGTCTGCCCGAAACCCTTGGTCACGAATTGGCAGCGGGAGTTTCAACTCTGGGCCCCGGAACTCCCCGTGGCCGTGATCGAAGGAAAACAAGCGCGCCGCCAATGGCAATGGCAACTCGCGGATATCCCCATCCGGATTGCGAACTACGAGTTGCTGCTACGCGACTACGAAGATGCCGTGGAGGACCGGATGTCGTTCGACCTGGTGGTCCTGGACGAGGCCCAACGCATTAAGAATCAATCGGGATCGACCAGCCAAATCGTGCGGTCGCTATCACGCACCCGGAGCTGGGCGCTCACCGGCACACCCGTCGAAAACAGCAGCGACGATCTGTTGGGGATCTTTGAATTCGTGCGGCCGGGTTATCTGTCGTCCAGCATGACACCGCGCCGCATCGGACAAGCGGTGGCGGACCATATACTGCGCCGCACCAAAGAAAACGTACTGCACGACCTGCCACCGAAGCTGTTCCGCGACGCGCAAGTGGAACTCACACCCTCGCAACGCCATAGCTACGACCTGGCCGAACAAGAAGGGGTCCTGCGGCTGACCGAAATGGGAGAACACGCGGCCATTCGGCACGTGTTCGAGCTAGTGATCCGCCTCAAGCAAATTTGCAACCACGACCCAGCCACCAAAGCCAGCAGCAAGTGGGATTGGTTACGAGGCGACATCGAGGAAATCGCCGCCAGCGGCCAAAAAGCAATCATTTTCAGCCAGTGGGTCGAGACACTTGGGTGGCTACGAGATCAGCTGGCCCCATTCCAACCGCTGGAATACCACGGCCGCATACCGTCCTCCCAGCGAGACGCGATCGTGGAGACCTTCCGCAAGGACCCCCGACGTTCCGTCATTCTCATGAGTTACGGTGCGGGGAGTGTCGGCTTGAATTTGCAATTCGCCAACTATGTGTTTCTCTTCGACCGTTGGTGGAATCCGGCAGTCGAGGACCAGGCCATCAATCGAGCCCATCGCATTGGATCCGCCGGCCCCGTCACCGTGACCCGCTTCGTCACGCTGGACACGATTGAGGAACGCATCGAACAAATCCTGCAACAGAAACGTCAGTTGTTCGATAGCATCCTCTGCCATGCCGATACGCCTCAGTCGCTCGGACTGACCCATGACGAACTGCTGGGATTGTTCCGCTGGAAGAAGCCGATCGAGACCGACGCTGCCGCGTAGTCAATGAGGGAGGTAAAGCGCACGCAGAGACGCAGAGACGCGGAGATGCAGAGGCGCGGAGGGATACAACACAGGGAGGCAGGGGGTCGTTAGCGTTTGAGGCTTGCGGGACCTAGCCGCCGGCGATGGCGCCGATGATTAGTAGGGGCTCCGACCCGGCCATTACGGCATCCGGGAGTGGTTCGTCCAGTGGATGATGGGACCAGTCCTGCTCGCAGGCATAGAAACGCAGCAGCGGCCGACGCTTGCCGGTTAACGGGTCACAGATGGTGCCGCGCAACATGGGATACCGGATCTCCAAGGCCTCGATCACGGCGCGAAACGTTGCCGGAGAACTCGTTGCTAACTCAATTTGCACGGGGATGTTGGCAAGATGCCGCAATTGATACGGGAGTTCCACGCGAATCATAGGGTCCATCACCACAACGAGTCCGAGTGGCGTCCTTACAGCGTCTGCACTTCGACCGAGACTACGGCGGGCAGATCACGCACGATCGGGATCCAGTGGTCTCCCGAATCGGACGAAACATACACCTGTCCCCCCGTGGTACCAAAATACACACCGCACGGATCGAGCGAGTCGACGGCCATGGCGTCCCGCAACACGTTGACATAGCAATTTTGCTGGGGTAAGCCCTGCGTCAGTGGTTCCCAATCATTGCCTCCGGTGCGGCTGCGATAGACACGCAATTTTCCCTCTGGAGGAAAATGCTCTGAGTCACTCTTGATGGGAACGACATAAATGGTCTCGGGTTCGTGCGCATGCACCTCGATGGGAAAACCAAAATCGGTCGGCAGATTGCCGCTGACTTCGTGCCAGGAGTCCCCCCCATTGTCGCTGCGCATCACATCCCAGTGTTTCTGCATGTACAGCACCTGCGGACGTGATGGGTGCATGGCAATGCGATGGACGCAGTGACCAACCTCCGCGTTCGGGTCCGGTATGTATTGTGAATTCAAACCGCGATTGATGGGGCGCCATGTCGCGCCACCGTCTTCCGTGCGAAACGCGCCGGCTGAGGAGATGGCCACGAACATGCGTTGCGGATTGCTGCGGTCCAAGAGAATCGTGTGCAGGCACATGCCACCCGCCCCGGGCATCCAATCCTTGCCGGTACCATGGCCGCGCAGGCCAGGCATCTCCCGCCAGCTCACCCCGCCGTCGGTGGAACGGAATATCGCGGCGTCTTCCACTCCGGCGTAGACCGTATCGG
>SXHS01000255.1 GCA_005773145.1 Planctomycetaceae bacterium
ACCGCCAATAATCACGACATCGTATTCCTCACGAAGTCGCTCGGGATCGCGGAACATCCGCGGCTCGGGATACTCCTTGCTGAGGGCGAATTTGAGCAGTCGATAAGGCATTAGAAGAACGTCAAGTACTCATCAATCTCCCAAGGCGTGACCTGGCGATCGTAGGTTTCCCACTCCTTGATTTTCAGATCAATAAACTGCCCGGCGATCGGGCCCAAAGAATCACAGATAACCTTATCGCGCCGAAGTTCCTGTATCGCTTCCCACAACGATTGAGGCAAGATGCCAATCCCCGAGTCCAGCACGGCTTGGATGGATTTCTCGTACATGTTGCCAAGATTCGGTTCGCCCGGATCGATCTTGTTGTCAATGCCGTCAAGCCCCGCGGCGAGGTAGGCCGCCAGCGCCAAGTAGGGATTACAACCGGCAGAGACGGTTCGATCTTCAAAATGTCCTGGCCCCGCGGTACGAATCATCTGAGTGCGATTGTTATCTCCGTAGCTGATAAAAGCCGGTGTCCAGGTGTAGCCCGACCGGCTGGAATAGAGCCCCGTGCCCAGCTGCAGACGCTTGTAGCAGTTCACGGTGGGGCTGGTGACCGCACACAGCGCGCGCGCATGCTTCAGCACTCCGCCAATGAAATGGTATCCGAGTTCCGAACAGCCAAGCCGTCGTCGATCAGCGGGGTCGTTGAAGAGACTTGCTCCCGTCCCCGCATCCGCCAAATGGAAGTGAATGTGTAAACCGCTTCCCGTATGATCGCTGAACGGTTTGGCCATGTGCGTGGCGATAGCGCCATACTTCTTGGCCAATTGCGAAGTGCACATCTTGAAAAACGTAACGCGGTCGGCCGTGGTGAGTGCGTCGGCATAGTCAAAATTCACTTCGTATTGACCGTTGGCGTCTTCGTGGTCGGCCTGATAGACGCCCCACCCCAGCTTATTGAGCATCGCCGTCAAATCCTGCAGATAGCCCATCGCGGGAGCCATCGACCGAAAGTCGTAGCAGGGCTTCCGCAGACAATCGACGCCGTCCGGGTTCCAGGCCCGGATCGTCCCGTCGGCATCACGCGTCACCAGAAAATGTTCGGGCTCCATACCGACATTAAAGACAAAACCGCGACGACGGACTTCCCCCAGCACGCGCTTCAGATTGGTGCGCGCACAATAGGGATGCGGTTGATTGTCAACGTACACGTCGGAGGCAAACCTCGCCGTATTGGCCAACCAAGGCAGCGGGGTGTAGGTGCCGAGATCGATACGCGCCAGCATGTCGTGCGCATGCGGACCCTGCCCCATTCCCCACACGGCCCCGCCAGCAAAGCCCGCGCCCGTGTCGGTGACATCATCCAAACAGCCGGCCGGCACCATCTTGACCTTGGCCGCTCCATGAATGTCGACAAACTGCACGAGCACGTACTCAATCTGGTCTTGCTCCATTCGGTTGCGGATTGCAGTGCGGTCAGTCATCGCCAAGGCCTCCCAACGATCGGTTTAGTAGGATTTCTTTCCGGGAATCCAATCGGTGCCGGCCAGCGGCACCTGGGCCATCGCGGCCGCTTCGACGGTCAGCGCTACAAGGTCTTCACGTTCCAGGTGGTGAACGTTGGACTTTCCGCACGCACGAGCAAGTGTGCTCAGCTCCATGGTCATCACATTGAGATAGTTCTGCAGCCGACGAGCGCCCCATTCTACGTTCAATCGTTGCTCGAGTTCCTCGTCTTGCGTGGTCACGCCGACAGGACACCGTCCCGTGTGGCAATGATGGCAAAATCCGGGCTCGGTTCCCAGGTGCCGGTATTCGTCGGTGACGTCCACCGACTCCCATGCATGATCCCCACCGGCGGATCTCACATAATGGCGGCTGTTGCACCCCAGGGCTATCAGCACCGCCTGACCGATCGACACGGCGTCGGCGCCGAGCGCCAAGGCTTTGGCCACGTCAGCGCCGGTGCGTATGCCACCCGAGACCACCAACTGGACCTGCCCGTAGACCCCCAGTTCCTCCAGCGCCTGCACGGCCTGGCGGACCGCCGGCAGCGTGGGAATTCCGGCGTGCTCGATGAATACCTGCTGCGTCGCTGCCGTCCCTCCCTGCATCCCGTCAAGCACGACCACGTCGGCGCCCGACGCAACCGCCAGCTTCACATCGTGCAACACGCGCGAGGCGCCGATCTTGACGTAAATCGGTACCTCCCAGTCCGTCAGCTCCCGCAACTCCTCGATCTTGATGGTCAGGTCATCGGGACCAGTCCAATCGGGATGCCGACAAGCAGAACGTTGATCGATGCCTTCGGGCAAGGTGCGCATCGCAGCCACGCGGGCGTTGATCTTTTGTCCCAACAGCATGCCACCGCCACCCGGTTTTGCCCCCTGCCCGGCCACGATCTCAATGGCATCGGCCTTGCGCAGGTCGTCGGGATTAAATCCGTAACGCGAGGGGAGGCACTGGTAAACCAGCGTCTTTGACGATTGTCGCTCCTCAGGCGTCATGCCGCCGTCACCTGTGGTGGTCGAAGTGCCGACGGCCGTCGCCGCGCGGCCGATGGCCTCTTTGACGCGCGCCGACAGCGCCCCAAAACTCATTCCCGCAATCGTGATCGGCGTTGCCAATTCCACGGGCCGTTTGGCCTTTCGCGTGCCGAGAATCGTTTTGGTGACGCACCGTTCGCGGTAGCCTTCCAGCGGATAGCGCGACAGGGATGCGGTCAGAAACACGAGCTCGTCGAACGTCGGCAGCCGGCGCTTCGCGCCCATGCCGCGAATGTCATACACCCCGCGTTCCGCGGCCTGCTGGATGTAGTCAATGACGTGCCGATTGTACGAATAGCTTTCTTCGCTCATCACCCATAGCTCCCCAGGTGGGCCGCGTTCCAGTGATACAGCGTACGCGACGACGCAATCCGCTTGAATTCGCTTGGTTCGTGAGCAAAACCCGCTTGATCGAGGAGTTCCACCAGGGCGCTGATGTCGCTCTTGGAAAGCGGTTCCTCGCGGGCATCTGCACCCAGACTGGCAATCTGCCCGCGAACGTAAATAACCGCTTCGTAAAGTGAATCGCCCAGTCCCGCACCAGCGTCTCCGCACACGACGAGCCTGCCAAGCTGGCCCATGAAGCCCGAGACATGCCCCACATTGCCGCCAACCACGATATCGCAACCTTTCATCGAGATTCCGCAACGACTGGCGGCATCTCCCTCGATGATGACCAGCCCGCCGCGTCCCGAAGACGCCGCGCTCGCTGAAGCATTGCCTTTCACACGGACGACGCCCGACATGATGTTTTCCGCCACACCCCAACCCACGTTGCCGTGAACCGTGACATGGGCCCGCTTGTTCATCGCAGCCACATAGTACCCGGCATGGCCGCGAATCTGAACGTCAACGTCGGCGTCAATCCCGACGGCGATGCTATGGCGGCCGTTCGGATGCGTGATTTCCACATGATCGCCCGAGCCCAGATCGTGGTGCAGGAACTGATTCAGCTCCCGTAAGCTGATTTGGTCGAGATCGAACTCAACGGTTGGAGCTACACTCGCCATGAATAGATCGTCTCCGGTTGCGGCTCAAAGATCTTGGCCTCGGCAACGCCCGGCAGGTGCGCCATCGAACGAAACTCCGACGAAACCGCGACGTAGTCGTCGGTCTCCGCCACGACCGCCGGCTTGCAGGCAAATGCGTCGCGCACGAGCGTCATCGCGTCGGTGGTGGCCATCAGCAGCGTGTAAAAGCCATCCAGCTCCTCGAAGGCGCGCTCGATTGCCAAATTCAGCGAATCCCCCTCCCGCAGGCGCCATTCAATAAAGCGGCAGGCAGCCTCGGTGTCATTGTCGGTGTCAAAATGGACTCCCTGCTTTTCCAGCATGCGACAAAGCATGTAAGGGTTTGACAACGAGCCATTGTGAACCAAACAAAAATCTTCACCCGCCGTGAAAGGATGCGAGTGCGCCGGCGTCACTGCCGATTCCGTGGCCATCCGCGTGTGGCCGACACAGTGGGTGCCAGTCAGTTCGGCAAAGCGATAGCGTCGGGAGATCTCACGCGCAGTACCTTGATCCTTGAAAATGTCCATGGACCGCCCGACCGAAAGCACCAGCAGCGCAGAATCAAACTCGGCCAGCCACGTCTTCACCCGCGGCGGAGCAACCGATGTGATCAGAATACCGTGATTCTCGACGCCTAGAATCTCGGCGCTGTCTGTGCTGAACGCGCGACGAAATGACTCCAGGAACCGTTGCCAATCGTACTGGCGATCGCCGACAAATAGGCTCATGCGGCGAGTGCCCGCCTGCGCGGAGCCAAAGACGGCCATGCCCCCCGAATCCAGACCGCGATCCGCCATGCAGACGAACATGGGCGTTGCCCACTCGCCAAGGCGAACGCGAAGTTCGGCCCTTTTCACCAGCAAACCGACGATGCCGCACATGAAGACCACCTTGAGCTAGCCACCCACGCCATGTCAAAGCGTGACCGTTCACGGGCCGCGGACAGCCTCATTTTCCCGGCGAATTCGCCAGAGGCACATCGTTCTGTCAGGAGGTTGTCCACCGTGGTTCCCGGGAAAATGTGCCTGTCCCCCTCTCTCGGCCCGTGAACGGTTATGTCAAAGCAACTGCCATTCCCAAAATAACAGGACCCCGGATCCAGCGAGATAAGTCAAGCTTGCATCCTTGTTTACGTATGCCGGATCGTCGAAATACCATGGCAACGCGTGTTCTGCTATCATAACAAGTGTTGTCCAGTGTCCAGAATGTGAACAAGGCCGGATGGAAATCCTTCACTACAACGACGAAGAAAAGGAATTGCACCGCTATCTGGTGGAGCATGGTCATGTAAATACCATTCTGCCCGCCTCGGCGGATCCCTTTCAAGTCATCCGCGCTCGCTCCTTTGATGCCGCGTTCGTGGGTTTTCATCCCCATGGCATCAATCTGATTCGGGCACTGCGGCGACGGAATCCCGATTGCATTGTGACCATCATCACTTCGGATCGCGATGCGCGCCGCGCCGTGGAAGCGATGAAGACGGGAGCCTTCGATTATTTGCTGAGTCCCCTCGATTTCACCGATGTGGAGCGGACCTGTATTCTGATGACTCGCGATTTTGCGATGCTGGAAGAGCGTCGCAAACTTCAGGATCAACTGGCGTTGACGGCGGAAGGAGCGCGGCTGATTGGCACGTCGCAGGCCGTGGAAGACCTCCGCAGATTGGTGGCCAAAGCGGCCGTCTGCCGCGCACCGGTGCTGCTGTTGGGCGAGACCGGCACGGGC
>SXHS01000256.1 GCA_005773145.1 Planctomycetaceae bacterium
GCCCTCGGTGGGTGCCTGGACGAAACGGATCCGCATTCCCCACGCTTCGCGCTGCACGACCACGAGCGAAGCGATCTGGTGGCATGGATTCGACAATCGGGAGTGGCAGCGAGTCCGTCTGCCGCCTCGCGGTTGCAGGCTGACCTGGCGACCCTCAATTGCTTGCGATGTCACGAGGATCAGGGGGAGGCTGCGGTGGGGCTGCACGTAGGTGCCAGCGAGGCACATGGCGGCAAGTACTATCTGCCTCCCCCCCTAACGTTCGCGGGCGAGCGCGTTCGCGCCGACCGTTTGGCCGACTGGATTCAGCGCGGCGCGCGCGATCAAGGCCTGCGCCCCTGGATCAAGGCACGAATGCCCGGCTTTGGTGTGCGAGGTGAAATGGTCGCGCACGCTCTGGGGAATCGCGATGGAGCATCGCTCACGCCCCCTGAGTCCCCGTCTGAAACCGAGCCGCTGATTGCCAAACCACTTGCCGGATTGTCGTATACGCGTCTCGGACAATTTCTAGTCGGATCCAAGGGGCTCGCTTGCATCAATTGTCATCCACAACATGGGCGCCTGTTGACCGGCCAGGCAGATCCCACCACACGCGGTCCTGATCTGGATTCGATACGAGAACACTTTCGTCCCGAGTATTTTCAACGCTGGATGCTGAATCCCCTGCGAATTCGTCCAGGAACCAAAATGCCCCAGGCCTTTTTGGCCGATGGATCCGTCCCGTTGCCGCAATTGGCTGGCATGTCGTCGGACACTCCCATGCACGCGCTATGGAGCTATTTGAATCTTGGTAAGGATGCGCCCCCTCCCGTGAATGAGGCCACGGTCCTGCTGCGGCCGAGCCCAGGACGTCCCGTTGTGCAACGTGGACAGGTGGACGCCAGTGACGCCATGGGAACGGTTCACCCGCCGCGCGGCTTGGCCATTGGTTTTGAAGCAGGCACCTTGTTGTTCGATGTCGATCGGCTCAGTCCCGTTACGAGCTGGTTCGGCAGCTTCGTGCGTAGCAGCGAGCAGCCCTACTACGGACTGTTTTGGCATCAAGACGGCAACGACGTACCCGATCGCAGTGGTTTCCTGCCGAATGCGGTGCAACTGCGTCTCCCAGGCCGGCCCGACGCGTTGCTCCCCCAAATGCCCTTGGAGAGTGATCCCAATCAAGGGAGTCGCTTCGAAGGCTTTGAGACGGGAACCGACATGGTGCGCCTGCGGTATCAACTGGCCTTTAAGGATTTGCGAATCAAAGTTAGGGAAGAAGTTTCCGTGCGATCCCATGCGGCGTGGCAAGGCATTGTACGGTCTTTTACTTGGCAAGGGATGCCAGCAGGTGCGCAAATGGTTCTTGAATTTCCGAGCGGTGAGGCAGCCGGTGCTCTAGATTTGTCCGGCAAGTTGCACACACTCCCCTGCGAAGTTCGTGAGGCGCCGCTGCTTACGTATCACGCCTTGGGGCGGCCGCATGTGATTCGAGCGGGCGCTGCGGATGGTGCTACTTGGGAAGCGAGCGAACCGGCCGTGAGCGACACGCCTCGCCAGCGCTATGTCTCAGTTCCAGCCCGAGCCGATGCACCGCTCAGCATGCGTGTGGATGCCTGGCGCACGATTGCCGAAACACCCGCTGCATCCCCTTGGTTTGATCGACTGCCGGCCCTGATCACGCAACCAGCTCAATCCGAGGAGAAGTTGGATCGTTCCGCAGCCGCCACGGTGTCTTCGCCCCCGCCGACCCCATCCTCGGAAACCGCCGTGGTGGCGACCCCCGTTCCGGCCGATGTCTCGCCAGGCTATCGTCTGGAATCCATTCCAACCCCTTTCTTGGGATGCCGTCCGTCCGATGTGACCTTCGATGCCGATGGTTATCTCTACGCGACCGCGATGACGGAGGGACAAGTCTGGCGCACGAAGATTCCTCCGGTTGACCATCCCGAGCAAGTTCGCTGGCAATTAATCGCTGCCGGCTTGGATCACCCGATCGGTTTGCAAATAGTGGACAAACGTACACTATTTGTAGCACAGAAGCCGGAGTTGACGCAGTTGGTGGACGGCAACGGCGATGGGGTGACAGACGAGTATCGAACGCTGGCCTCGGGGTGGGGTTTGTCCCGCGGATGGCATGAATACACCTTTGGCTTGGCTCTGGATCGCGAGCGTCACCTTTGGCTGGCGCTCAACACGGGCTACTTCTGGACGAATCCGGGCTATGTCAATCCCGGTCGCTTTCGTGGCAGCATCCTGCGCGTGCATGCGGATACCGGGAATTTGGTCGAGGTGGCGACAGGTTGTCGAGTCCCCAATGGGATTGCGGCGGGAACTGGGGGGGGAGTGTTCTTCACGGACAACCAGGGGGATTGGATTCAAAGTTGCAAGTTGGGGCACGTGGTACCGGGGCGTTTTTACGGACATCCGGAGACGGTCGAGGACGCATTACCCGCCGGGGAGTTTCCCAGCGGTCGCAGCACGATTTGGATGCCCTACGAGCGCAGCCGGAGTACAAGTGGTCCGGTGCATGATGACACGCAGGGAAAATTTGGTCCGTTCGCGGATCAGATGTTGATCGGCGACGCCGGTTACGGGGCGAATCCTGGCGTCATGCGGGTAGCGTTGGAGCAGGTCGATGGTGAGTGGCAGGGGGCTTGTTTTCGCTTTATGGACGAGCAACCGCGCGGGTGCGTGCGCATGAAGTTCGGGCCGGATGGCCGATTGTATTTGGCTGCCTTGGCCACCGGTCTGACTCGGCTGCACTTCACAGGCCCCACGCCGCTGGCCCTTCACTCGATGAAGATTCGGCCGCGCGGTGAGGGGTTTGATGTTCAATTGACGAAGCCCTTGGCGCGTGGCACGCAGCTCGATCCTGCCCAGTTTCGATTTCGCCGGTATCACTATCTTTACACCGGTAATTATGGATCACCGGAGGCGGACGTCACCCCCGTGCCGGTGCAGGCGGCTGTTTTGTCCGAAGATCGTCGGCTCATTCGCCTCACCTTGCCGGTGGAAACGTTTCCTCTCGGGATGGTGTACGAAGTGAATACAGGAAAACTGGTCGGAGAGGATGGTGAGGTGCTGCAACACAACGACGCGTGGTACACGGTTCAGCGGATTCCCCAGTGAGTTTGTTCTCAGGCGGTGCCCTTGTCATTCCCCACATTTTCGGAGTCGGCATCCGCGCGGCCGTATCGATCGTTTTCGGGCCAACGGCCCGTCGGTTTGCATAGCCCAGGCAGAATGCCTGGGAGGTTGTTGCAGTTCGATCATCAGGGCCAAGGGCCCGGCCGTTGGTAGATCCCCCAAACAAAGGGCCGGGCCGTTGGCCCTTGGTGATTGTTTTGCCGCTAACACTTCCGCCATGCCAGCAGGCTAAACAGATATCACGCGGTGCCTGGGAACGAGACACTGGTCCGTGCTCACCCTGCCCCCACGATTCCGCCTTACGATTCCAAGGGACGAGCTTGGTTCTCATGTGCGCGGCTTGTGCGTATTCGCGTAGATGGCTTGAAGGAGCGATTCGACGTCGCGATAGGCCTTTTTGGTGGAGAGTGCCGCGTCGAGCAGTCGTCGCGCATCGCTCTCGGCGTGTCCGAGGGTGCGCAACACCTCGAAGGTTTCGCTCACGACGTCGCGGGGCACCTCCGCTGTGTACTGTTGCTCGTGCGCGACCAGCAGTGCGAACTTGGGCACCTTGCGTCGCAGCTTAGCGATGATGCGCTCCGCGGTCGCTGGTCCGATACCGGGGAGTGCGGATAGCCCCTTGGCGTCTTGGTCCTCGATCAAGGTGGCCACTTCGGGAACAGGCCGGACCATTGCTCGCAGCGCCGTCTTCACTCCCACGCCGTCGACGGAGCAAAAGAGTTCAAAAAATTCTCGCTCGATCTCATTCAGGAAGCCCACCAGACGGGGCACCAATCGGCCCTGAGCCGGATTGCCATCCAGATAGTAGATCGTGTGCAGGCTGACTTCCTCGCCGCAGCGAGTCTGCAGTTGTCGCCGGGCGAATTCTGGGATGCGGACGGTGTAGTGAAAGGCGTCGACACTTAGCGTCAGCCGGTCTTCGGCAACGTTCAGCAGTTTTCCGGTAATCAGCGTGATCATGGAGGTTGCTTTCGTCAGGCGATTTGTTGGCGTGCCAGATAGTAATGGCACAGGGCCACGGCCAAGGCGTCCGCCACGTCGGCCGGTTCGGGTAACTGCTCCAGATGGAGTTCCCGTTGAATGGTCAGCTGCACCTGTGATTTGGGGGCCCGGCCATTGCCGGTCACGATACTTTTGACTTGCGTGGCCGCGTAATGCTGAATGGGCAAGGACGCCTGTGCGGCTGCCAGGCAGATCACGCCGCGGGCGTGTCCCATCAGAATCGCCGTGCGTGGCCGCTCGTAATGCGAGTAAAGTTGTTCGAGCGCGACCGTTTGGGGGTGATGTGCGGCGATGACGTCGGCGACACCACGATGGATATCGACAATCCGGTCGCTGAGGGACTTTTTATTGCGGCCGCGGATGATGCCGGCTTCGATCACACGCGGACCACGGGGAGAGGCTTCAATCACGCCATAGCCGGTGATATTCAAGCCAGGGTCCACTCCCAGAATGCGCCATTTGTTGGGGTGATTCATGATGTCTACATACAAGGCCGCGCGAGTCCGGCACGCGCGCGGCGAAGGTTGCCCCAGGACCCGAAGCCGTGAAACCGGTCGGTCACTCTTTGCGCCAGTGGGTTTGGCCTTTGCGATCCTCCAGGATCACGCCTATTTTCTTCAATTCGTCGCGCACAAGATCGGCCGTGCCAAAGTCCTTGGTCTGTCGGGCGCGGTTACGGAGGTCAATGAGTATCTGTGCGAACTGATCTGCCAGTGCATCGGCATCGCCTTTGGCAACAGCAGCGGGCGCCTTGAGAAACAGGCCGAGCACCCCCGCCAGTTCTCGCAGAGTTTCGACCCCGCGCAGAAAAGCTTGCAGGTCCTCCGGTTTGCGGCGGTCCGCCTCCTCGAGTTGCATCTGGTCCGCAGCGCGATTGAGCAGGGTGAGCATTTGAAACAGCTCGCTGATGGCGGCTCCGGTATTGAAGTCGTCATCCATAGCCGCCAGGAAGCGATCGCGCATGCTTGCCAGCTCGGCGGCTATTCCCGCATCACCTGCCGTAGCATGGGCATCCCCATCGGCGCGACGCGTGACCAAGCGACGCTCCTCCTGGTCCGATGTCTCTAGGTAGAACGGCTTGCCGGTGATTCGCTGGTAGCGCTGGAAAAACACATAAAACTTTTCCAGGGATGCGGCCGATTCGTCGAGGGCCTCGTCACTGAAGACCACGGTGCTGCGATAGTGGGTGCGCAGCAAGAAAAACCGCAGGTTTTCTCCGCCGCGGCGAGCAATCAGGGAGCGCAGTCCTCCGGCGCCCTGCGATCGACTCATTTTGCCGGCTGCGGCGACAGGGGCCGCGGTGTCGGTTTCAGAGGCGCTGGCCCCCCGTCCGCCGATCTTGCCGGCCTCGCCGGCCCGCAACAAGCCATTGTGCATCCAATACCGAGCCATCGTTGCCTGGTGGCAACATTCGCTCTGCGCCAATTCGTTTTCGTGATGGGGGAAAATCAGATCTAACCCACCGCCGTGGATGTCAAAGGTCTTTCCTAACAGTCGGCGGCTCATGGCTGAGCATTCGATGTGCCAGCCCGGACGTCCCAGCCCCCAGGGACTATCCCACGACGGCTCGCCGGGCTTCGCCCCTTTCCAGAGTGCAAAATCCCCCGGCGCTCGCTTGCGGGCGGCTGCACCTCCCCCTTCTCCCTGTTGGCTGTCAGCCGAACGATTGCTCAGTTTGCCGTAATGGGTGTCCTTCTGCACGTCAAAGAAGACGTCACCATCGACCGCGTACGCATAGTCGGATGCAATTAATTCCTCGATGAAGGCGATGATCTCATCGATATGATCGGTCGCCCGCGGCATGTGCGTGATCTGGTCAACCCCTAGCGCCAATAGATTGGCGCAATAGTCCATCGTCATTTCCGTGGCGATCTGCGACATGGGGATATCGCGAATCTTCGATTGGCCGATCAGCTTGTCGTCTACATCGGTGATATTGACAATCCAGTTCACCTCGTAGCCGTTGTAGGTCAGGTAACGTTTGATCGAGTCAAAGATCACGGGACCCACCATATGGCCAATGTGGGCTTCCTTGTAGACCGTGGGGCCGCACAGGTACATACCGACCTTGCTCGGTTGGACGGTTTCCAGCGGTTCCTTGCTGCGCGACAGAGTGTTGTAGACTCGAATGTTGGCCTTGGGCGTATGGGTCTTGCTAGTCGTGTCTATCATGCTCGTTGGCTCATGCTGGGTCGCTATGGACGATGGTCGAGAACTCGCGGTCATCTTACTCCACGCTCCAATCGGTGTCAGGTTTGGAATCAAAACAGGGCATTCAAGTGGATTTGGCTTCGACCAGGGCCACGCATTGCGCGACGATGCACTCCTCGCGGCCAACCGGTCCCACGCGTTCGCCGGTCTTAGCCTTCAAGCCGACCTGTTCCGGCTGCAGCATGAGGATATCCGCGATCCGTTGCCGCATGGCTCGTTTGTGCGGCGCCAATTTGGGCCGTTCGGCCAGGACAACACAATCCAGATTGACAATCTGATACCCGGCGTCGGCGACTCGTGCCGCCGCCTCACGCAATATCTCCGCCGAGTCACGACCGCGATGGATCGGATCCGTGTCGGGAAATAATTGGCCGATATCCTCCAGTGCGGCCGCTCCCAGAATCGCATCCGTGATCGCATGCAACAGGACATCTGCGTCACTGTGCCCGACCAACTCCTGATCGTGCGCAATTGCCACCCCCCCCAACCGCAAGCCGGTTCCGGCGGTCAGTCGGTGTGTATCGTGTCCGAGGCCAATGCGCAAGCGGGTCGTGGCGTCACTCCTTTGTTGCGGTCCCTTAATCGCGGTTGATGTGTCGGGCGATTATACCGCATGCACTCCAGGCCAACAACGTGAAAAGCAGGCACTCCGACCATTCCTTCGGGTGTGTCGGGCCTGCCGGCGATCGTCGGATCGCCTATAATCGAGGGCCGAACGGGATGCTGGCCACGCGTTGCCTCTCAAGGCCGCCGAGGCTGGGGCTGCAGGTGGGCCGGACTGTGGGTGCCGGCGGGAGTGTGGAGCGGATGCCGATCATTGAAATCGAGCGGCTTTGTAAGTCGTACCAGGTCTACCAAAAAAAGGAGGGGCTGTGGGCCTCCGTTCGCGGACTTTTTCGTCGCGAGTATCGCCAGGTGGAAGCCGTGCGGGGGATCGATTTGACCGTCGAACAGGGGGAGTTCGTGGCCTTCTTGGGACCCAACGGTGCCGGAAAGACCACCACCCTCAAACTGCTCTCCGGCGTTATCCACCCCACCAGCGGTACGGCCCGCGTCATGGGGCATGTCCCCTGGAAACGTGAGAATGCCTACCGCCGCCGCTTCGCCTTGGTCATGGGGCAGAAAAATCAGTTGTGGTGGGATCTTCCCGCGCAGGAGTCCTTTCGCCTGCACCAACAGATCTACCGTATCCCGACCAGCTCGTTCCATCAGACCTTGGACGAGTTGTGTCAATTGCTGGATGTAAAAAATTTGCTCAATCAACCGGTTCGCGAGTTGTCGCTCGGCGAGCGGATGAAAATGGAATTGATCGCCGCCCTGCTGCACGCCCCCGAGGTGCTTTTTCTGGACGAGCCGACCATTGGCCTCGATGTGGTCGCCCAGCACAACATCCAACATTTCCTGCGGACCTATCAGCAGACCAAGCAGATCACCATCTTGCTGACGAGTCACTACATGAAGGATGTGTTGGCACTCTGCAAGCGGCTGGTGATCATTGCCCAGGGGCAGATTTGCTACGACGGTTCGTTGACGGGCATCATCGACCGCTTCAGCACGGACAAGGTGGTCACGTTGCTCTTTGGCGGCGATCGATTGCCCAGTCAATGGGAACCGTTGGGGCGCGTGCTCGAAGTGGTTGGTCCCAAGGTCAAGTTGCGGGTGGAGCGTCAGCGGGTGGCACAGGTCTTGGCCAGCCTGCTGGCCGACTACTCCATCGAGGATGTGAGCGTCGAGGACCCGCCTTTAGAGGAGGTCATCGCGGATGCCTTCAATCAGGTGAGCCGAACCAGCGTCCCTGGGGCGCCGTTGGATCGAATCGTTCCGGGCACACGAGTCTAGCAACCGGGGAGCGGAAATGCACGCGCGTGTGCAGCAGTGGTGGGTCGTCTATCGCATCGCGTTGGAGGAGCGATTGGTCTACCGGGGAGACTTCGCCCTGGGAACGCTGATGCGATTCCTGCCGATCGTAACGCAGATTTTTTTGTGGTGGGCCGTCTTCGATGCCATGCGACATGAGTCGGCCGATGCAAGCGAGACCATCGCGGGCTATTCGTATGCCAACTTCATCGCCTACTACCTGTTGACCATGTTGGGGCGTGCCTTCTCCAGTATGCCCGGTTTGGCCAGCGGCATCGCGCAGCAGATTCGCAACGGAGAAATCAAGAAATTCTTGATCCAGCCGGTGGACTTGATTGGCTTCCTGTTGTTGAACCGCATGGCGCACAAGACTGCGTACTACTCGGTGGCTTTAGGGCCCTTTGCCTTGGTCTATTTTCTCTGCCAGAGTTACTTTCCCCCCATGCCCGATGCGGGGACATGGGGTGCCTTTGGCCTATCGTTGATCTTGGCCTTCGTCTTGGGTTTTTTTCTGGAGGCATCCATCGGGCTGATCGCTTTTTGGTTCCTCGAGGTCAGCTCGTTGCTGTTTGTCTATATGTTGCTCAGTTTCTTTCTATCCGGACATATGTTTCCCCTCGACATGTTGCCATATCCTTGGAGCACGATCGTCGACTTTCTCCCTTTGAAGTACCTGGCCTATTTCCCGTCGGCGGTGTTTTTGGGCAAGGTCACGGGCAGGGAACTCGTCATTAGCCTGTGGGTCGAGGTGATTTGGGTTGTCGCCCTGATGGTCCTCTGTCGTGTGATGTGGAATCGGGGGCTCGCCCGTTACAGCGGGTATGGAGGCTGACCGCATGCCTGGTGAATCCGTGCATCCGTCCTACATCCGCGTGCTGCTGACGTTCATGCGCAATAGCCTGGTGCGCGACATGAGTTTTCGTTCGAATTTCGTCATCGAGAGTGTGGCATCCACGTCATGGGTCTTCATGAACCTGGGATTCTATCTGTTGATTTTTCGGTACACCAACGAGATCGGTGCCGGGAGCGGCTGGGGGAAGTACGAGTTCTTCGTCTTTCTCTCGACGACCATGTTCATCAATAGCATCATCGAAGCCCTCTTCATGCCCAACGCGCAGGAGTTCAGCGAATTGATTCGCACGGGGAACCTGGATTTCGCACTACTGAAGCCGATCGACACACAGTTTCTGGTTTCCTGCCGCCGCTGTGATTGGTCCTCTTTGGCCAATTGGCTCGTGGGGGGCTCGCTGTTGGTTTACAGTTTGCGTCAGTTGACAGCACGGGCCGAGAATCCCCTGCAGATTCATCCACTGGCATTCGTGCTCTATCCCTTTTTTATCGTCTGTGGTGTTGCCATCTTATATAGCTTGATGATCAGTTTGTCGGCCAGTAGTGTATGGCTGGGACGCAATCAAACGCTCTATAACTTTTGGTTCTACATCACGAATTTCTCTCGCTATCCGATGGAAATCTATGGAGGAACCTATGGAACGCCACTGCGGGCGGTGTTTACCTTTGTGATTCCCGTACTGATCGTGGTCAACGTACCGGCGCGGTGGATGGCCTGGCCATTTGACGTGGCGCGAAGCGGACCACTGTCGCTCTTTGCCGTCGCAGCGACTCTGGCCAGTCTGATGTTTTCCCGCTGGGTGTTTCTGCGGGCGTTGGAAAGTTATCGCAGTGCCAGCAGCTGATACGGGCCTTTGATTCGTCGCCGTGTGGAGACTCGTTATGAAGTTAGCGTTTAGCAGTAATGCCTTCTTGCAGTTCTCGATCGAGCAAACGATATCCCGCATCGCGGGGCTGGGGTATCGAGGCATCGAGCTATTGGCCGATGTGCCCCACGCCTGGCCGGCCGGCCTGTTGCCAGAACAGAAACAGTCGATCCGGGATGCGTTGGAAGATTCCCAGCTGCAGATCGCGAATATCAACGCGTTCATGATGAATGCCGTTGCGGATCCCCGCCAACCGTACTGGCATCCCGGTTGGACCGATCCGGATCCCCACTATCGGGCAATTCGGCGCGAACATACCAAGCGGTCCCTGCGGTTGGCGGCTGAATTGGGCGCCCCCCACATCACCACTGAGCCCGGAGGATTGCTAACCCCCGACCAATCATGGGAGCAGGGGGCAAAGATTTTTTATGATGAGATCATGCCGTGTGTCGAAGTGGCGGAAGAAACTCAGGTGATGCTGCTGATCGAACCGGAGCCCGAACTGCTGATCGAGACGTTCGAGCAATACCTCGATTTTGCTGGCCGCATCCAATCCCCTTGGATCGGGCTTAACTTCGACATTGGACACGCCTATTGCGTGGGGCAAGATCCGCAAGATTGGGTCGCCAAAATGGCCCCTCACACGCGGCACTACCACTTCGAGGATATTGCGGCGACACGCGTGCACCGACACATGATTCCCGGAGAAGGGGCGATTGACTTTGATGCCACGCTGCGCGCCATACAGGCCACCGGTTACACAGGATGGATCACGGTTGATCTGTATCCTTATATAGATCAGCCGGATCACGCCGCCAGACAGGCACGGGATTTCTTGCGGCAACGATTACAGGCCATCGGCATCTCGGAATCCACGTCATGAACGATTGGCCCCCCGTGATCGTGACCAAGGATACTGAGGTTACTACGCATCACTCGAAATGGATCGATTATGGACGGTTAATGCGTCTGCCGTTGGTGTTTTCGGCGATTGCCGACGTCACGATGGGATTTCTCTTTGTGCATGAGGCACTGTCGCCGATCATGGCCTATGTCGCCACGGTTGTCAGCTCATGCTGCTTGTATTGCGCCGGTATGGTGCTCAACGACATCTACGATCTCGAACAAGACCGGCGTGAACGGCCGACGCGCGTCCTTCCGTCAGGGCGGATCGATCTCGTCGCCGCACGACGCTTGGGGTACGGACTATTGCTGACGGGAATCGCCAGCGGTTGGCTCGCCGGCGGCCTGTCGGTTGGCAGCGCCGGCATCCCCTGGCGCAGTGGTGTCGTGGCAACGGTCTTGGCGTTGGCCGTCTGGCTGTACGATGCCTACGTGAAGCGCTCTGTGGTCGGGCCTTGGGTTATGGGATCGTGTCGCGGGCTTAATGTGCTCTTGGGCATGAGTCTGGCCGGGCCAGCGGAATTGAGCCACGGCTGGTTGGGGGGCTATTCGCCCGACCAACTGCTGGTGGCCTTGGCGTTCACGATCTACGTGGCGGGGATTACGTGGCTGGCGCGGACGGAGGCGTCGGCTGCCAGCTCGCGGGCTCGGTTGTCCGGAGCGGTTGTGGCGATGGCCGTTGGCTGGGGGCTGTTGGCCGCCTGGCCACAACTGACCGCGTCCGATTCGCTGACGCGACCGCATCCGTTCGCTCGCACGGCCGGTTGGCCGTTTTTTCTACTGGCGCTGGGGTTTCCTCTGCTACGACAGAGCCTGATGGCCATCGCACGCCCCATTCCGGCCATGGTACAACGGGCAGTGCGTCAGGCCCTGCTGTCCATCGTCGTTTTAGATGCCGCCGTGTGCGGTGCGGTGCGAACTCCCGTCTGGTACGCCGTGGGGATCTTAGCCCTATTGATACCGGCCAGTATCCTGCGGCGGTGGATCGAAATCACATAGGGGTGACAATCATTCTAGGCAGCTCATGCTGCAAGATTGAAACACAATGCAGCTGGGATACAACACCAACGGTTTGGTTCATCATCATCCGCTTCAGGCCATTGAGCTGTTGGCGGATATCGGCTACGGCAGCGTGGCGCTGACGATCGATCACGGCTTGTGCAGTCCGTTCGAAGACGATTGGCGACAACAAGTGGATCGTCTGCGCCGATTACTCGAGCGACTGAAGATGCGATCGGTCGTGGAGACGGGGGCTCGCTACTTGTTGGATCCACGGCGCAAGCACGAGCCCACCCTCATGTCGCCGTTGGCCGCCGACCGTACGAGGCGGGTTGAGTTTCTTCAGCATGCGATCGAAGTGGCCAGTCTGCTGGGCAGCGATTGTGTCTCCCTCTGGTCCGGAGTATTGCTGGATCATGTCGATGCGGATGTGGCGCTCAATCGATTGACGGCAGAACTGGAACTCGTGGTGGACTCTGCTGTCAAGAAGAAGGTGGTCCTGGGGTTCGAGCCCGAGCCTGGCATGTTCATCGATACCACCGCCAGCTTTCGGCGATTGCTGCAATGGATTGACGTTCCCGAGTTGCAATTGACGATGGACGTGGGCCATTTGTATTGCCAGGGCGAGGTCCCCATTCGCGATTATATCCATCGCTGGAAGGATCGAATCGTGAATGTACATTTGGAGGACATGAGGGCAGGGGTCCACGAGCACTTGATGTTTGGGGAAGGAGAGATGGACTTTCGCCCCATCCTGCACGCGTTTCGTGAGATCGGCTACCAAGGCGGACTTCATGTGGAACTCAGCCGCCACAGCCACGAGGCACCGGTGATCGCACAGCAGGCGTTTGACTGCCTGGCCAAGTGGATGGTTTAATTGAAGTCTATCAGGTGAAACGGTCTCGTCGGCGCGATTTTACCGCCAAGGCGCCAAGTACGCGGAGTTGCTTGGCGTTCTTTGCAGTTATCTTATGATTATGATAGGGGGGTAACTCGATGTGTGGTTTACGCTTCAGGCCACTGCTAGGTGCCAGCCTATGGGCCCTGCTGTGGATCGGTTCAGCCGAGAATTGGGCGGCATCTCCGGAGCTGTTCGGATTCGATCCCGCCGGTAAGCCGGCTCGTGAGCAGGCTTTCGAGTTGCTGACCGATGCGCAGTTCGACCAGGTGGAATCGTCCATGGACAGGGCACTCGAGTACTTGTCTCGGCAGCAACGGCGGGACGGTTCGTTTCCAGCGGTGAATCGAGCGCAGCCGGCCATATCGGGCCTGTGCGTGATGGCATTTCTGTCGCGTGGGCACACGCCGGGCCGCGGACCGTATGGCGACAACATA